>WGEM01000181.1 GCA_015492755.1 Gemmatimonadota bacterium
CCCGCCGATCGTCAGGAGATAGAGGAAAATCGTCAGCACCGTCCCCACCGCGAGAATCTCGAGGATATGACGGGGTGCTTCCGCCACCACCTGACTCCATCCCGACGCCCGCACGTACGGCGGTCCGGTACGTTCAAACCTCCGGAGGAACTCCTGCTCCACACCGAGGGCTCTGACCTCCTTGATCCCGGAGAGGGCCTCGGACACGATCTTGAACCGGTCCTGCACCGCCTGCAGGCGCATTTTTCCGAGCCGCACCTGTAGCGTCTTCACAACCAAATAGACGACCGCGTATGCACCGCCCATCACCGTGGCCACGAGGAGCGTCAGGTACGGATCGACCACGAGGAGCAGCGCCACGAGCATGACTGCGGAGACCCCTCGCACCGCGGCATTGAGCGTAGAGAACAGGGCGCCCTCTACTGCACGACCGGTCTGCTCGAGTACTTTCCGTGTCAACCCTGCCGTATGCTGACGGAGGAACCACTCGTACGGTCGCGATAGATAGATCGCCAGGAATCTCCGGGAGAGGTAATGCTGGATGTTGTGGGTCGTGAGCAGCACCATACGCAACCGAAGAATCCCGGCGATGTTCGCCAGCACGATGAGGCCCAGCGTGACTGCTCCCAGGAAGACGAGGACGTTTCTGGCTCCCTGGACGCCCACCAACCCGGTAGCCCGTGCCACAACCGGGTTCGCCATCAGGGCGGCGGGGTCCGCTGCGCCGCTCATGAGGGGCAGGAAGGAGACAACGGCAGCCATGTCCAGCACTGCGGCCAGGACGGCCATGGCCAACACCCGCTTGAGTCTGGCCCGCTCATCCGGCGTCAGGAGTCGCCGGAGCCGCCGCACGACTTCCATGATCCTCCTTCAGGCGTAGTGAGGTGAGCAGGTCGCTGACCGATGGTTTGCAGGACGTGCGAATGTCCCATGGGAGGATACCGCAGGCAAGTCAGCGGCCTCCCCGTATGGAGCTCGGCAAATCGCCACCGTCACCGGAGTATTGTGTCGTTCCACTCGATACGGCTGGTCGCCTCTCACCCCGCGGAGGGAGTCTCACGCCCCGAGAGCGTCAGCGCACCGCTGCATTCCCATCCGATCACCATGAATCGCGTACGCCGCCATGGCGCACGCTCCGGACCGGCTCCCATAGATGACGCGAACGCCCATGCATGACCGGGGAGATCCGCAGGATCGCCCCCGTACGCCGCGCTCCACCGCGCCACCCCGGCGTTCGGCGGGATGGCCCGGGGGATCGTCTCTGCTGGTGATGCTGCGAACCGCAACCGTCGGAGGGGCGGAACGGCTCGTTCTGGAGGAACTCGAGCACCTCACATCGCTGTTCGACGTCCGGGTCTGCATCCTGGGACGGTCCGCGGGCCCACGCAGTTCCTTCGGCCCGTCGCGTCTGATCGGACTCCGGGAAGCCCTGCTGGGCCGGTTCGATCTCATCCACACCCACCTGTGGCTCCCGGGTCTGATCGCGAGGCTCCGCCGCATCTGGAACCCCCGAACCCGGTGGATCCACACCGTCCATTATCACGACTACCGCCCTCTCACGCTCGGACGCATTCGCCGTTGGCTGGACCACCACTGGATCTACCCGTCCGCCGACGCACTCATCTGCGTGAGCCCCGCGGTGCACGAATCGCTGGCCCATCTCCCGAATGCGATGCTCATCGAGAACGCGATGCCGATGGACCCCGTAGAGGCCCCGCCCGCGTGGGAGCGCCCCCCGGTCGTCGGTACCGTGGCGATGCTGAGAAAGGAGAAGGGGCTGGACGACCTGGTGTCCGCAGTAGCGATCCTTCGAGACCGAGGCAAGCCGGTGACGATACGGATTGCCGGAGACGGCCCCCTGAGAACGCGGCTCATGCACCAGATTCGCTCACTCGG
The DNA here is from genome assembly GCA_015492755.1 of Gemmatimonadota bacterium. Taxonomy (GTDB): domain Bacteria; phylum Gemmatimonadota; class Gemmatimonadetes; order Longimicrobiales; family Gaopeijiaceae; genus S146-37. The sequence goes on from WGEM01000181.1 coordinate 1,897, forward strand.
TCTGGAGCATCTCGTTGAACTCTGCGGCTACGTGTCGGATCTCGGGCCCTTTTACGGGAGTCTCGCCGTCTATATCCAACCGAGTCTGTCCGAGCCGTTCGGACTCGCCACACTGGAGGCGCTCCGGTATCGCCGCCCGGTGGTGGGCACCGCGTCAGGTCATCTTCCGACACTCCTCGGCGACGGTGCCTTCGGCCTGCTCGTGCCCGCGGACGGGGCGCGGGCACCGGCGCTCGCAGACGCCATCGAGCAAGCGCTGGAGAATCGGAGAGAGCTCTCGGAACGAGCTGAAGCGGGACGGGCGTTCTGGGCGCGACGATTGGATCCACGCACTCGGATCCAATCCATCCTGGAGGTCTACCGCGGTGTCCGGCTGCCCCGCCCGTGCTTCGTGGCACCCATCGGCACCCACGGCGGTGGCGGGCTCCAGAGGCAACTGGAAGTACAGAGCAGGGCGCTGGCAGCCGCCGGCCATCGATGCCTGCTGGTGCAGCGCAAGGACCCCCGGCTGCGACAAGAGCCCGCACGAATGCGGCGCTGGGCACATCTGCGGGTGCTGGAGACTCCGACCCTGTTCAACGTGCCCGGGTTCCACCGTACGGTGGAACGCATCCAGGGTGCGCTATTCGTCGTGGCGGCGACGCTCCGTCTCGTGTGGGCACGGCACCGTTTCGACGTCATCCACGCCCACCAGCTGTACTCGCCGACCCTTGTTGGAGCCCTGGCGAAGACCCTGCTCGGAAAACCCCTGGTCGTACGGGTCACCGCGTCGGGCGAACTGGGAGAACTCCGTGAACTCCGGCGGCTCCCCTTCCCTCGAATCCGCCGCTGGGCGTTTGGCCGGGTCGACCGCGTCATCGTCCTGACGGAACGGATGCGTCGCGAGGTGCTGGATCTGGGCTTCACGGAGGATCAGGT
>WGEM01000182.1 GCA_015492755.1 Gemmatimonadota bacterium
CGCCCGGTACCAGGCCGGCACCGGACCCACCCGTACGTGGTCCAGGTACGTCTGCACGGTGTCCACCGGGAGCCCGTGTTTGCGCCGCAGGTAGAAGTCCGCCGCCTTCGCCATGATGGGCGCCGCCATGCCGGAGCCGCTCTCCCCGTACTCCACCAGCACGGCCACCACGATCTCCGGGGGCTCTCCGAAAGGCCCCGCCATCCCCACGAACCAGGCGTGGTTCTCCGCCGCGCCCCGCACGCTGAGCGCGTTCTGCCCCGTCCCGGTCTTGCCGATGACCTCCCAGTGCTCCAGCGCGGTACCGAAGTGCGCCGTCCCCCCGGGCGCCGTCACGGCCCTCATCCCCTCACGCAGCGCGTCGATGTGCTCCGGGGCGAGGTTCAGCGCCCAGCCCTCGGCCGGGGGGGCCTCCCGCGCGATGCGGGGGGCGGGCGCCGAGCCGTCTCTGGCCAATGCCACGTAGAACTGGGCCATCTTCAGCGGCGTCTGGGCGTTAGGCCCCTGCCCGATGGCCAGCGACGTCACCTCTCCCTCCAGGGCTCGGTACCCCCACACCCGCTCCCAGTAGGACCGGTCCGCGGGGAAGACACCTTCACTCTCCTGGGGAAGATCGATGCCGCAGCGGCGGCTGAACCCGATCTCGGTGGCGCGGCGCAGGAGGTTGTCCAGCCCCACCCGCATCCCCAGCTGGTAGAAGTACACGTTGCACGAGTTCCCGATGGCCTGGGCGAGGTTGTTGAACCCGTGTCCCTCAGGGTCCCAGCAGCGGCGGTACTGCCCCCCGATCATCATCCCGCCCGTGCACGGGACGGGCATGGTCTCCTCGGGCGTCACCACCCCGAGGTCGAGGGCGATGGCGGCGGTGGCGAGCTTCCACGTGGAGGCCGGCGGGTAGAGCCCCAGGACCGCTCGGTTGTACAGAGGCACTCGTTCGTCGTTGTTCAGGCTCGCCCACACATCGGCATCGATTCCGCCCACGAAGTCGTTGGGGTTGTAGGCGGGGGCGGAGTACAGCGCCAGGACCCCTCCGTCCTCCGGATCCAGCGCCACCACCGCACCGGAGAGGGAGTCGGGGAAGATCCGGTGGATCCACTCCTGGAGCTCCAGATCCACGTTCAGATGCAGGTCCCGCCCCGGCTCTCCCGGGTCCTGCGGAAAGGCGCCGAAGTCGCCCACGATCCGCCCACGCGCGTCCATCTCCACGTATCGGAGTCCGCGTCTCCCCTGAAGGAGCGACTCGTACTGCTTCTCCAGTCCGGTCTTGCCCACCACGACACCCGGCTCGTAGCGGGGGTCGTCGAATTCGGGCAGCTCCAGCTCCTCGGCGGTGATCTCCGCCACGTAACCCACCAGGTGACCGATGGACGGGCCCGCCAGGTACCTGCGTCGCGGGCGCATCTCGATGTAGACGTTAGGGAACTCGCTGCGTCGCTCCTCCAGTGCACTCACCACCGCGAAGTCGGCGTCGGCGTCCACCACCAGCGGTTGCCTCCCGTAGCGGCGCAGGTAGCCCAGGAGCCGTTCGATCCGCGCTTCCGACATCTCCATGTACCGTCCCATCCGCTCCAGCGTGGCGCGGATGGAGTCCGGTGGACCGGGGAGGAGCGTGATGGCGTAACCAGGAACGTTGTCGGCGATGATGCGGCCGTTCCGGTCATAGATGGTTCCCCGGGCGGCGGGCACCGGGAGCTGGCGGATGCGGTTGGACTCGGCCCTGAGTTCCCACGCGTCGGAGCGCACCACCTGGATGCGAAAGAACGCCGCCAGCAGGATCCCGCAGAGTACCGCGATCACCCCGTAGGCGCCCAGCGCTCGACGGCGCCTGGCGTGGGGGTGATGCACGTTCATGCCGACTCCTCCCGCCAGAGGCCGAAGAGCGCCATGAGCCCCACGCCCACCGCCGCGGCGTACACCGCGCCGATGCCTCCCTGAACCACCACCGTGTCCAGGAAGGGGCGCCGAACCTCCTCACTCACCGTGGCCCACCGGATGAGGTCCGCCGTCCAGGTGCCGAGCGCGAAATAGGACACCAGAAAGAGGAGGGAATCGCCTACGAAGAGGTCGCGTGTGACCGCGCCCACGAGACCCACCAGCGTCATGGCCACCGTGTTGGCTCCGAAGGAGAGCACGCTGAGCGCGTCCTCCAGAAGACCGAAGAAGAATCCCAGGCCCGCCCCC
>WGEM01000183.1 GCA_015492755.1 Gemmatimonadota bacterium
CTCGTCCCTGGAGAACGGTGGGGTGTCCATGCCCGGTTACACCCGCCCCCCCGGAGACGGGTTCCCGCCCGTGCCGGCCGGCGTCAGCGGGGTCGCGGGCGTCCGCGGGGCCCGCCCTCCGCCAGGAGCTGGAACTCCGCGGCGTCCTCGCGGAGCCGCCGGATGAGCGCCTCGTCACCTCCCGAGCGCTCCACCACGTCGGCGAGCTGGATGGCCAGCGCGTAGAACTGCCACGGGATGACCGACGTGGCCAGATCGGGCCAGATCTCCCGGCCCCGGAGACCCCGGTACATGTAGACCTGGTGGTAGAGCTGGAGCGAGCGAGGAAGGTGGAACCACTCCCCGCCGAACTCGGGGCTCCCCTGGACCCATCCCTCGGGTACCGGCTCGTCCGGCGGGCGGATCTCCAGCTTCACCGCCAGACCGTGCCGTACGCCCCAGCGACTCAGCCCCAGCTCCCGGATCATCCCGGCGCTGGAGGCGAAGTAGACGGGACGCTCGTCGATGGCGTCGTGAATGATGGTGAGGGCCAGCGCCTGGGCCCGGTCGATGCGCGTGCCTGCGGGGTAGCGCACCACCAGCCCGGGGAGCGGCACCGCGAGATCCTCGGCCAGCACCGACGTGCCCACCCGGTCCATCTGCTCCGGGGTGAGGTCGAGGATGGGCTCCTCGGGAGGCGGAACCGCGGGATAGGGCGCGCCGCCGCGCTCCGGCTCGTACGGGCGCTGCCGTGGGGCGCGGGTGAGGTCCTGAAGCTGCTTCGGATACCAGCGGGTGAAGAGGTACTGACCCACGATGACGGTGACGTCGCGGCGGATCCCCTCCACCTCCTGGAGATACCAGAGGGGGAAGGTGTCGTTGTCCCCGTTGGTGAAGAGGACCGCGTAAGGCTCCACGCTCATGAGCAGGTCGTACGCCCAATCGCGGGGCGCGTAGTCACCGGCACGGGACGCCCAGTTCCAGTTGAGGATGAGCGGAAAGAGCGCAGCCGCCAGGAGCGGCGCCGCCGCCCGGTACGCGGGCCCTCCGGAGCGGAGGGACGCCATGGTGTGCCACACCCATCCCAGTCCGATGCCGGCCAGCACCCCCCAGAGGTGGAAGCTGGCGATGAAGAAGTAGTCGCGCTCGCGGACCTCGTGCAGCGCGGGGTCGGTGATGTCGGGAGCCTGAGAGAATCCGTACCGGAAGTTGAGATAGTAGACCAGCGCCACCGTCAGCGTCGCCGCCAGGACGCCCAGATAGAGCACGATTCCTCGATCCACCCGCGCCGCGGTGTAGAGTCCCACCAGGCCCAGGAGGAAGAAGAAGAGCGTGAAGGGCAGGCGCGCGGTGCTCGGCAGCGGCGAGGGGTCGGCGCCCCTGGCCCACTGCCAGTCGAAGTACTGGAGGTACATGCCCATCTGGGCGCGGAAGGGTGCCTTTCGCTGGGTGACGGGAACCGGTTGGTACTGCGTTCGCGTGAGGTTGTCCGCCAGCGCGGGACATCCGGCGCGGCCGAAGGTGTAGATGGCCGCCGCCGCCGAGGTGAGGGAGGGGCAGGTGGGGTCCCCCTCGTTGATCACCGGATCCTGTACCGCGCGGATGGGGAGGAAGAAGTTGAACGATAACCCGATGAGCCCCAGGACCAGGGCGCGGCCCACGAACCCCGGTCGCACGAGGAGGCCGGGTCTGGAGGCGAGCACGGTGAGTGCGAAGGCGGGCAGGGGCAGCACCGACATGAGGTGGTTCGTGGAGCCCAGCGCCATGAGGAAGAAGGCCCACAGGAGCAGCCGTTCACTCCCGGGACGGTGGCGGAGGTCGCGCCACCGGATGGTGAGCCAGGTGACGGCGGCGATGACGAGGACGCTGAGGGTGTACACCTTCTCGTTGACGGTGGACTGGTTCCACACCGTGAACGCCGTGGCGGCCAGAAGGACCGAGGTGGCCGCGGACGCCCGCGCCACGCCGTCACGGCCGGTGAGCCCCACCACCACGCGGTGCGCCACCAGGAAGAGGAAGCCCGAGGCCGCCGCGCTGGTGGCGGCGGCCAGGAGATTGATCCGCACCGCCACGGGCAACGCCAGCAGCGAGAGGAGGACGCTCCACGTGCGCCCCACCGCCACGAAGAGGGGGTTTCCGGGAGGGCTGTCTCTTA
>WGEM01000184.1 GCA_015492755.1 Gemmatimonadota bacterium
CCAGGAGTACCGGAGGCGCAGGCGCGGCCTCCGCCTCCGGTCGGGGCGCGTCCGCCTGGCGCGGCGCCGGACCCGCCAGCGTGCACGCGCCCGCCGTGGTGAGCGCGCACATCGCCAGCCCGGAAAGGAAGCGCCCGGACGCGCGTGGCGTCCGGGCGCTTCCTTTCCGGGCTGGCACTGTGTGCGCTCGCCACGGCGGGCGCGTGTACGCTGGCGGGTCCGGCGCCGCGCCAGGCGGACGCGGCCCGACCGGAGGCGGAGGCCGCGCCTGCGCCTCCGGTACTCCTGGAGGCCGTCCGTCAGGCGGTGGAAGCCGGCCAGGCTCCGGAGGCGCTGGAGCGCGCCCACACGCTCCTCACCACCGCGCCGTCCGCGCCCGAAGCGGGTGCCGGAATGGCACTGGCGCGCCGCGCCGCCGAGCTCCTGACGGGAGACACGCTCCGCACGGCGCTGGAGCGCCTGCCCACCGACTCTCCCGTACGCTGGATTGTGGAACTCCGGGCGGCGGAGGTGGCGCTGGAAGCGGGAGATACGGAGGCGGCTCGGCGATTCGCCCAGCGTGCCCTGACGCTGGGCGGCGGCGCGCTCGCCTCGGCGGATTCGGCGGCGGTGACGGCGCTCATGGAAGGGCGCCGCCCCGGGACGGAACCGGCGAAACGTGTCACGGTGGCGGCGGTGCTACCCCTGGGAGGTCCGCCGGCCATGGCGGAGTTCGCCCGCCTGGTGGCGGAGGGGGTGGAGGTGGCCGCCGCCACCGCACTCGGACCCGCCTTCCAGGTGGAGGTGGAGCTCCTGGACGACGAAGCGATCCCGGCCCGGGCCGCCGAGCACGTGCGCGCGGTGGAGGCCACCGCCCACGCGCGGAACGTGGTGGGCGCGGTGGGCTTCCTGGATGAGCTGACGCTGGCGGAGGCGGCGGCGGCGCGTGCGGCCTCGCTCCCTCTGGTCTCGCCCACCGCCCGCAACGCCGGCGAGGTGGGGCCCGACGTCTACGGGCTCGAGGGTCCCGATCCTCTGGCGGCACGGAAGATCGCCGGGTACGCCGCCGCCCAGGGGTACGTCCGGGTGGCCATCGTCCACTCCGACGCCGCCATCTCCCGCGAGGAGGCCGACGCATTCCAGTCGGCGGTAGAGGCGCTGGGCGTGCCGGTGGTGGGCCGCTTCGCCTACCCCGCGGGTGCCACCTTCTTCGAGGAACAGATCCTGGGCGCCCGCGATGCGCTACGGAAAGAGGAGATCGAGGCACTGGGTCTCACCGAAGAGGACACGCTGGACGTCTCCATGCTGGAGCCGGTGGCGCTCTTCCTCCCCATCCCCCCGGAGGACGTGGAGTACGTGGCGCCACAGGTGGTGCACTTCGGGCTGGACACGCTGGCCATTCACATCCTGGGCACCTCGGCGTGGACGGACCCCGAGGTCCTGGCGAGGGTGGACGAGCGCCACACCACCGGCGTGGTGGCCACCGCCGTGGTGGGTCGGGAGCCGGGCAGCCCGGGTGTGGAGCGCTTTCGCGCCGCGTACGAATCGCACTTCCGGCGGAGTCTCGTGTCGGGCGTCCCGGCGTTGGGATACGACGCCACCCTCCTCCTCCTGGACGCGGTGCGGACGGCGGGCACCCCCGCGCCCGTGGCGGTGCGCGCCGCGCTGGCACGCCTTCGATCCGTGGAGGGGGCCACGGGCGTCTACTCCGTCATCGCCGGTCGGGTGGTGCCGGAGACGGAAGTCGTCTATATCGACCGGGGAGACCTCGTTCCCATCGGATAAGGGGCCATATGTCCATCCATGAGAAGCTCGAGCGCCTGGAAGAGCTGAGGCGCCTGGCGGAACAGGGCGGGGGGCCGGAGCGCCTGGAGGCCCAGCACAGAAGGGGTAAGCTCTCGGCCAGGGAACGACTGGATCTTCTGCTGGACGAGGGCTCTTTCGTGGAGCTGGACCGCTTCGTCACGCACCGCTCCACCGACTTCGGCCTCGCCGACAGGAAGATCCTGGGCGACGGGGTGGTGACGGGCTACGGTACCATCGACGGGCGGCTGGTCTACGTCTTCAGTCAGGACTTCACCGTCTTCGGCGGATCGCTCTCCGAGGCCCACGCCGAGAAGATCGTGAAGATCCAGGAGCTGGCGCTGAAGAACGGCGCGCCCCTCATCGGCCTCAACGACTCGGGTGGCGCCCGCATCCAGGAGGGCGTGGTGAGCCTGGGCGGCTACGCCGACATCTTCCTGCGGAACACGCTGGCCTCCGGGGTCGTCCCCCAGATCAGCGTCATCCTCGGCCCCTGCGCCGGCGGGGCGGTGTACTCACCCGCCATCACCGACTTCGTCTTCATGGTGCGGGGCACCAGCTACATGTTCGTCACCGGACCCAACGTGGTGAAGACGGTGACCCACGAGGACGTGGACATGGAGGGGCTGGGCGGCGCCGACGTGCACGCGTCGGTCTCGGGCGTGGCCCACTTCGCGCTGGACTCCGAGCCGGAGTGCCTGGCGTCGGTGCGCCGCCTCATGTCGTACCTGCCCCAGAACAACACCGAGGTGCCGCCGGCGGTGGCCTCGGCGGATCCGGCGGATCGCCAGGATGAGAAACTCCTTGAGATCGTGCCGGATAACCCGAATCGCCCCTATGACATGAAGGACGTCATCCGCCGGGTGGTGGACACCGATTCCTTC
>WGEM01000185.1 GCA_015492755.1 Gemmatimonadota bacterium
AGTGCAGGAAGGGGCTGGCGGCGGCGACGCGGCCTCCCGTTGACGGAACGACATCACGGACCGGCGTACCCCTAGGGTGCGCACAGGACCCAAAGGATCGCATCATGGCTCGAGTGTGTTACGTGTGTGGCAAGGGCCCCGCCACGGGCAACAACGTCAGCCACGCCCACAACAAGACGCGGCGCCGTTGGCTGCCGAATCTGCAGACCTTCAAGATCGTGGACGAGCACGGTCAGCGGCGCCGCGTGCGTGTGTGCACGCGGTGCATTTCCGCCGGCAAGGTGACGAAAGCCCCCGCGGTGGCGGAGGGCTGAGACGGACGCCCTCGCATGAGGAAGAGCCGGCGCCGCTTGGCGGCGCGGAGACCTCTCCGGTAGGTTACGGGGAGGTTTTTTCGTGTCTAGTGGACGTCCACAGCGCATGTTGAGCCTGCCTCGGTGTGGCGCGAAGGAAGCACGTGGCCGATAGACGATCTGTCGTCGCTGCCTCGCGGGTCATCCTCCTAGGAGCCTGTCCGAGTAAGAGAGCGGGCCGCGCACGTGGTGCGTTCGCGTGTTCAGTTAAGGAGCGCCGACGAGGCGTAGCAGCGCTACGGCGAGGAGGAGCGACGATGGGTCAACCGCGAACCCACCATGTGTCCATCCACCTGCAGGACCATGACCTGGAAGATTGTGGGTTGGGCGCGGCACGGCCCCGCCTCCGTCGTTGGCGCTCCTGGACGTAGCTTGGGCTACGCCGTCGTCGCGCCGTCTAGGATTCGGGGCCGTGGCACGCCCAACGCGGCCCACTCCCTTACTCGGACAGGCTCCTGGACGTCGTGGCCACGTCCCCGTGAAGCTGGACTCCTACAGGTACCGCGGAGCGTGTGCAGCGCGGGCCCGGACTGAGCCGGGGCGGAACTGACGATGTGCGGCATCGCGGGGGTCCTGTACCTGGGCGAGGAGCGCGCCACGCGCATGGAGGTCGAGCGCATGGCCGCCGCGCTCCGCCATCGCGGGCCCGACGGCACCGGCACGTGGGTGTCGGCGTGCGGCCGCTGCGCTCTCGCACACACCCGCCTCAGCGTCATCGATCTCGACACCGGCTCGCAGCCCATGGGCAACGAGGACGGGGCGGTGCAGGTGGTGTTCAACGGCGAGATCTACAACTTCCGTGAGCTCCGCCGCACTCTGGAAGGTCTCGGGCACCGATTTCGCACCCGCAGCGACACCGAAGTGCTCGTGCACGGCTGGGAGGCGTGGGGCGAGGCCCTCCCGGAGCACCTGGATGGGATGTTCGCCTTCGCGGTGTGGGACGAGTGGGCCGGCACCCTGTTTCTGGCACGCGACCGAGCGGGAAAGAAGCCGCTCTTCCTCTACCGGGATCACCGGCGTCTGGCCTTTGCCTCGGAGATCAAGGCGCTTCTGACGCTGGAGGACGTGGACGACACCCTCGATCCCGCCGGGTTTCCCCTGTACCTGGCGTATGGTTACGTGCCCACGCCGGGGACCTTCTATCGAGCCATCAAGAAGGTGGAGCCGGCCACCTGGCTGAGGACGCGTGAGGGCGGCGAGGCGGAGGTCGGTCGGTACTGGGCTCTGGACTGGACGCCACGCCCGGTGGGAGAGGCGGAAGCCGTGGCCCGGGTGAGAGACCTGCTGGCATCGGCGGTGGAGCGGAGGCTCATCGCCGACGTGCCCCTGGGTGCGTTCCTCTCCGGCGGGATTGATTCCACCCTCGTCGTGGGCCTCATGAGCCGGTTCATGGATCGGCCGGTGCGCACCTTTTCCATCGGGATGGCGGACGACCCGACGTACGACGAGACTCGCTTCGCTGCGCTCGCCGCCGGTCGCTTCTCCACGGAGCACACGGCGTTCACGGTGGAAGCGAACGAAGTGGATCTCCTGGACGAGCTGGTGGCGACGTACGACGAGCCCTTCGGGGACTCCTCGGCCCTCCCCACGTACATTCTGTCCCGCCTCACGCGCTCAAACGTGACGGTAGCGCTGGCGGGAGACGGCGGCGATGAGCTCTTCGCCGGCTATGCCCGGTTTCTCGGGATGGTGCTGGCGGAGCGGATGCCTCGCTGGCTGGTACACGCCGGGGACGCCGTTGGCCGCCGGCTCCCGCATGTCAGGAGTTTTCGTCACCCGTTCCGCAGGTTCTCGAGGTACTTCGAGGCCGCCGCACTCCCGGGGGAGGAGCGACTCCTCCGGTGGATCGGCTTCCTCCCGGACCGCCTGAATGCGCTGCTGAACCACGAACTCGTTTCGTTGCCGGACCGGCGGCGGCTAACGGAGAGCTTTCGCCGTCCATGGGAGCGCTGGAGGGAAGCGACACCGCTCGCCCGCACACTGGCGGTGAACTTCGAGACCTATCTGCTGGACGACCTCCTGGTGAAGGCGGACCGCAACAGCATGGCGCACGGTCTGGAGCTTCGGTCCCCGTTCCTGGACACGGCGCTGATGGAGTTCGCCGCATCGCTGCCGGATGAGTACAAGGTCCGGCGCGGGCGCCTGAAGTATCTCTTGCGGCGGGCCTTCCCGGACCTCCTTCCGGACGAAATCGTGCGTCGCCCCAAGATGGGGTTCGGGATCCCTCTTCCCCTCTGGTTGCGTACACGCTGGCGACCATTGGTGGAGGCACGCCTGCGGTCGCGGGAGTCGGCTCTTCACCCGTGGCTCCGAGCGGAGGGGGTGCACGGCCTCGTGGAAGAGCACCTGGCGGGGGTCGCGGACCACGGGCACGCCCTCTGGGCGCTCTTGACGCTGGAGAGCTGGCTGCGGCAGGGTCGCTATTCGTGTCGGTGAGTGAGCACCCTACTGCGCGAGGGACTCGAGGTACCTCGCCGGGCGGGGTAGGTAGACCCTCTCTCGCTTGCGATCTTTGACGCGGAAGTGCACCCTTCCGGGGCACGAATCCACCCCACCGCACCCCATTCCCCACACCGATCGCTCCACCCAAGCGGAGTCCATGAACCGACCCCGGATTTTTTTCGTCCTCGGCTCGCTGGAAGCCAACGATACCGGCGACGAACTGGTGGCCATTCTGGGGCGCCTGTCCCGCGCCCGCTTCGAGCCGCGCGTCATCTCGCTGGGCGGGAGGGAAGATCTGAGGGAGCGCATCGTGGAGATGAAGGTGCGTGTGTATCCGCTGGGGCTCTCCGGCGTGTTCGGCACCTGGCGGGCGGTGGGGAAGGTGCGCAAGCTCCTGCGCACGATGGATGCCGCGGTGGTGCACGGGTTCGGCTCATGGGGTGGCGCGGTGGCCCGGCTGGCTGCGCCTCCTGGTGTGGGGGTTGTCCGCTCGGTGTCCCGAC
>WGEM01000186.1 GCA_015492755.1 Gemmatimonadota bacterium
AAGGTGAGGAGCGCGTGGCGGCGTTCGGGGATGCGGGAGAAGGGGTCCACCTCCACCACTCGGAAGAGGGGCGCATGCCCGAGGCGGAGCTTGAGCTCCATGACCGCCTCCCGCAGGGAAGGGGGGACTTCGCCGCGCCCCAGGTCCCGGCCCGAAGCTTCCCGGCCTCCTTCGCTCTTCCGGTCGAAGAGTGCCGTCTGCGTGCTCTGCGCTCCGAAACGGGTGAACTCGACGATGAGTGTCTCCACCGCGCGGGGTGGGGGACGCAGAGACATCCGGGTGCGCAGGAGGGCGGCGATGCGCGCCCGCTCGGCGGTGGGCTCGCGGAGCACGCCTTCCACGAACCAGGAGCCGCCGCCCTCCAGCCGGGCCCCCAGTCGGGCCCCCACGACGCTGCGCCCCCTCCGGGCAGGGCGGGAGAGGGCCCGCTCCACCAGCCGGTCGATGGCGCCGTGGAGGGTCTCGAGGGTGCCCACGGGGTGGGGAAAATCCAGCGAAACCCGGATGGGACGGGGACGATGCCAGGGGCGCACCGGATCGATTCTCCGCCCCGTGGCCCAGGCCAGGGCGTCGCGTCCCTGCCGCCCGAACTGGGAGACGAGCGCCGCTTCGGGAAAGCGGGTGAGGTCGCCGAGGGTGTGGATACCCAGTCGCTCGAGGCGCTCGATGAGGAGCGGATCCACGGGGAGCGTGCGTACCGAGCGCTCGGCGAGAAATGCCGGAAGCTCGTGATCCTCCACCAAGACGGGCGTCCCAGGCCGGGCGGAACCCGCCGCCACCCATGCGCCGAAGGTACCGGGCGCCATCCCCACACGTGTGGCGGCGACCAGGGGTCGGGGAAAGACCTGAAAGAGGGTCTCCAGGGCCCGCCGGGCCTGCTGGTGCGGAGGGCCGTAGAGACGCTCCAGTCCGTCCATGCCCAGGAACACGCGCCCGCGGCCTGCGGGCTCCAGCACCGGAGTGACTTCCGCCAGCGCTTCCAGCATCGCCTCCATGGCGGCGTCGTAGTGGGCGGGGTCCGGCTCCAGAAGCGTCAGGGAGGGGAGCGCCACCGCCTGCGAGACGAGTTGCTCGGGGCGGACGCCGGCCTGGTACGCGCGCTCCGAGACCTGCCAGACCGTGCGGCGGGTGTGGGTCCCCGGAGCCAGGAGCGCCACCGACGTGCGGTCGAGTTCCGGCGCGCGCACCAGTTCGAGGCGTAGCTCGAAGGTGGGGAGCCAGAGGCAGAGCGCCCGGCGGCTGCCCGGTGATGCAGGGTGTGCGGCATCGCTGGCCCATGGAGCGGCGTCGGTGGATTCGGCGGATGCGTGCGTGGATAGCCCCCACCCTCGGCCCGGGTGGGTGGGAATACCGTGCATGTACGCGCGGGGCTCCGACATGGCCGTTTGAGCCTGGAATGAAAATCGAACAGGGACACGGAGACGACGTCCCCGGCGCGGACGTGGCGTGCGCCTCCTCTCGCCACCACACCACCACCCACACCGTGCGCCGGCACCGGGGACGGAAACCGAATAAAAACCGAAGTTTGAGCCGAAGATAAACCGAAGAAATTCCGGGAGCAAGCGTGGGGATTTCGCCGGACGCGCCGGCGCCCCACCTTCACGGTTCGCCACATGAGGTGGCATGCGCCGCTCCGCCGGGTTCCCGCCGAGCGCGCCCCGGAGCCACAGAGGAGGCACATGAACGCGCCGTCACTCACCCTGGGTATCGAAGAGGAATACCAGGTCGTCGACTCCGAGACCGGTGAACTGCGCTCCTACATCACCCAGCTCCTCAAAGACGGGAAGATCACCGTGGAGGGAGTCAAACCCGAACTCCACCAGTCGGTGGTGGAGGTGGGGAGCACCGTCTGCGCCACCCCCGCCGAGATCCGTGCGGAGGTCATACGGCTACGCCGTTCCGTCTCGGAGATGGCCGCCCGGGAGGGACTGCGCATCGTGGCCGCCGGAACGCACCCCTTCTCCTCGTGGCTCGACCAGGAGATCACACCCCTGGAGCGCTACCTGGGCGTGGAGCAGGACCTGCAGGACCTGGCGCGCAAGAACCTCATCTTCGGCACCCACGTGCACGTGGGCATCGAAGACCCGGAGTTCCTCATCGACGCCATGAAGGTGGCCCGCTACTTCCTTCCCCACATCCTGGCGCTCTCCACCTCCTCACCCTTCTGGATGGGGCGCAACACCGGTCTCAAGTCCTACCGGAGCGTCCAGTGGCGGAATTTCCCGCGCACCGGGATCCCACCCAGCTTCGAGACGTACGCCGACTACGAGAAGATCGTCACGCTGTTGGTGCGTGCCGAGGCCATCGAAGACGCCTCCAAGATCTGGTGGGACGTGCGGCCGCATCACCTCTTCCCGACGCTGGAGTTCCGCATCTGCGACATGTGCACCCGCGTGGACGAAGCCGTCTGTATCGCCGCGCTCTTCCAGGCGCTGGTGGCGAAGCTCTGGAAGCTGCGCCGCGACAACATGTCGTTCCGGGTCTATCCCCTCACGCTCATCGAGGAGAACAAGTGGCGCGCCGTCCGGTACGGCATCGAGGGTTCCCTCCTGGACCTGGGCCAGGAGGCGGCACGACCGGCTCCGGAGCTCGTCCGCGAACTCGTGGGCTGGTTCCTGGACGATGTGCTGGACGAGCTGGGCACGCGCGCCGAGGTGGAGTACGCCTACCGGATTCTGGAGGAGGGCACCAGCGCCGACCGGCAGCTCCGCGTCTACCGCGAGACGGGAGATCTGAAGGCCGTGGTGGAGCACCTGGCGGCGGAGACGGTGGAGGGCGTGCTGGAGTAGGCCGAACAGGTCGCTCCGGTGCGCTTGATCGGCCTCACGCATCTCGGGTAAACTTCCGCGCCCCGGGGGCGGCCGCCGGTGGCGGAACGAACCGCGCCTTCGCGTGAAGTACGTCCTGTCGCCACCACCGACTGCCCCGTTCCACCGCCACCCAGACCAGTTTCCGGAGCCCGCTCATGCAGGTCCGCCACGTCGACGCCGACCCCCTCGCTCACACCACGCTGCTCCTGGCGGTGGAACGGGGCAGTCGGTGGTGGCGACAGGACGTACTTCACGCGAAGGCGCGGTTCGTTCCGCCACCGGCGGCCGCCCCCGGGGCGCGGAAGTTTACCCGAGATGCGTGAGGCCGATC
>WGEM01000187.1 GCA_015492755.1 Gemmatimonadota bacterium
CGTTGAAGATGGGTGCGTCCGGGTCCTTGTTGATGGCCACGATGGTTCCGGACGTGCGCATCCCCGCCAGGTGCTGGATGGCCCCTGAGATCCCCACGGCGATGTAGAGCTTGGGTGCCACCGTCTTTCCGGTCTGACCCACCTGCTCCGCGTGGGGGCGCCATCCCGCGTCCACCACGGCGCGGGAGGCACCCAGCGCCGTTCCGGGTCCCAGCGCATCCCGGAGTTCCTCCAGGAGCCCCCAGTGCTCGGGGCCCTTCATGCCGCGCCCGCCCGAGACCACGATGGCGGCTTCGGTCACGTCCAGCGTGCCCTCACCGGCCGAGCCCCGCTCCAGCACCCGCGTCCCGCCTGCGGATGCATCCACCTCCACCTCCACGCGCTCCACCTCACCGGACGCCGCCGGCGCGTCGCTGCCGAAGACGTTGGGCCGGATGGTCACCATCACCGGCTCGGCGTCGATGGTCACCGTGGCGAAGGCCTTCCCGGCGTAGACCGGACGGGTGATGACCACCCGACCTTCCTTTACCGTCAGCGCGGTGACGTCGGACGCCAGGGGCACGTCCAGAAGCGCGGCAACCCGCGGCGCTACGTCCTTCCCGAAGGCGGTGGCGGGCACGACCACGACTCCGTAGCCGCCTTCACGCACCACATCCGCCACGACACGAGCCACGACGAAGGGGTCCGCATCCGCCAGCGCCTCGTGCTCGGCCACGCGTACACGGGCGGCGCCCACCTCACCCAGGCTCGCGGCGTCGGGGGCGGCGCCGGGTCCGCCCACCACCAGGGCGTGGGCCTCACCACCCAGTTGCGACGCCAGCCCCGCCGCGGTGGCCACGGCTTCGCGCGCCACTCCCCCCAGCGCGCCGTCTCTCTGCTCTGCAAAGGCCAGGACGTTGGCCATCTCGTTGCGCTCCTTGGCTTGAGTTTTCGAAACCCGGTGACGGGGATTCGACGTCAGATGACGTTGGCTTCTTCGCGCAGCAGGCGCACCAGCTCCGGTACGGCGTCGGGGCCCTCTCCCACGATCCGTCCCGGAGGACGCGCCGGGGGCTCGCTGAGCCGCTCCACCTGGAGTCGGGCCTGGGCGTCGGCTGCGGGCTTCACCTCCAGCGGCTTCTTCTTCGCCGCCATGATGCCCTTCAGCGAGGCGTACCGCGGCTCATACGCGCCCTTGGTGATGGTGAGCACCGCCGGGAGGCGTGCCTCCACCACCTCGGTGCCCCCATCCACCTCACGGTGACAGACCACCACGCCGTCGCCCACCTCGAATGACACGACGCCGGTCACGCAGGGGCGTCCCAGGAGCGTGGCCACCATGGCGCCCACCTGCTGCTGGTCGTCATCGGCCGCCTTGATCCCGAAGAGGACGAGGGGGCTGTCATCGCCTTCCAGCTCCGCCGCCAGGACCCGGGCGGTGGCCAGGCCGTCCATGGTGGGCACGCCTTCCAGGAGGACCGCCTGGTCGGCGCCCATGGCCAGCCCCGAGCGGAGCGTCTCCTGCGTGGCGGCGGGGCCGAAGGAGAGGAGCTTCACCACTCCGTCGCCTGCCGCCTCCTTCGCCCGGAGCGCGCCTTCGATGGCGAACTCATCATACGGAGAGATGATGTACTTGACGCCGGTGGTGTCGATGTCCACCCCGGAGTCGGCGATGCGGATGCGCGTCTCCGTATCCGGGACGCGTTTGATGCAGACGGTGATGTTCACGGGCTCGCCTCGCGGATCGTCGTCGGATGGCTGAGGACCGCCCGGGACGTCGCGCCCGTGCGCACGCGGCGCCGGGAGCGTCCCGAGCACTGAAATATCGCAAAAAACCGCCGGGACCTACACCTCCCGTCGGGCCTGGCTACAGCGTGGCGCCCAGGAGCGCGAAGGCCAGCGCCGCCATCGCCCCGCCCAGAAGCGCATAGGGGAGCTGGGTGCGCACGTGGTCGATGTGGTCCGTGGCCGCCGCCATGGAGGAGATGATGGTGGTGTCGGAGATGGGGGAGCAGTGGTCCCCGAAGATCCCACCGGAGAGCGACGCCGCCACGAAGGGCGCCAGCGGGAGCCCCAGCGTCATCGCTGCCGGAACGGCGATGGGAAGCATGATGGCGAAGGTTCCCCAACTGGTACCGGTGGAAAACGCGATCCCCGCGGCCACGATGAAGACCAGCGGCAGATAGACGAAGGTGGGCATCCGCCCTGCGGTGAGCTGCGCCACGTAGGGTCCCGTCCCCAGCGCCTCCACCACATCCCCCAGCGCCAGCGCCAGCAGGAGGATGAGCGCCAGCGGCACCAGCCCCCCGGCCCCGCGGAGCCCGATGCGCACCAGTTCATCCAAGGAGAAGGCGCGCTGCGCCAGGAGCAGTCCCCACGCGACGGCCAGCCCGAAGAGCACGGACCACAGCACGCTGGTGGAGCCCGAGCCCTGCGCCAGCGA
This sequence comes from Gemmatimonadota bacterium, assembly GCA_015492755.1. GTDB lineage: Bacteria > Gemmatimonadota > Gemmatimonadetes > Longimicrobiales > Gaopeijiaceae > S146-37. The sequence continues at coordinate 2,423 of WGEM01000187.1, forward strand.
CCCTCCCCCCGTGATGTAGAGCGCCACGGGCATGAAGAGCACCATGGCCGCGATGGGCGCGATCATGTTCACCGCCCGGGGTGGGATGCGGTCGTTGGGCGGCGGCGTGAGCACCTCCTCGTCGATCATGGGGGTGGCGTCCGGCCAGAGGAGTTTGCCCTGGCGCGTCCGCTCCTCCGCTTTCTTCATGGGCCCGAGGTCCAGCCCCCATACGATGGTGGCCACCACCAGCAGCACCGCGAAGATGGCGTAGAAGTTCAGCAGCACCGCCTCCAGGAAGACGGTGAGCGCGTTCTGGACGCCCAGCCCCTCCAGAATGCCCAGGTTGTAGGCTCCCCACGCGTTCATGGGGATGAGGATGCACACCGGCGCCGAGGTGGAATCGATGATGTACGCCAGCTTCTCCCGCGAGACCCTGTAGCGGTCGAAGAGCGGCCGCGCCACGGAGCCGGAAACCAGCACCGTGATGTTGGACTCGATGAAGATCACCATGCCTGTGGCCCAGGCCAGGAGCTGCGCCCGCTTCCCCGAATTCACCCAGCGGTTTCGTTCCAGGAAGTTCACGAACCCCCGGACGCCGCCGGACGCTTCGATGGTGGCGATGAGCGCGCCGATGACCAGCGTGAACATGATGGCGCGGGCGTCGCCGTCGTTGCCCAGGACGTCCACCGTCCCCTGGATGGCGTCCGCCAGACCCTCGAAGGGGTCCCACCCGGAGAGGATCGTCCAGCCCAGCCAGAGACCGCCCGCCAGCGAGAGGTAGACCTGCTTCGTCCAGATGGCCAGGACGATGGCCAGCACCGGCGGAAGGAGGGAGATCCACGTGGGATCGCTCATGGGCGCGTGTCGTCGGAGGAGGTGGACAGGAGGCTGGTGACGCCGCGCACACCCGGCGTCACGCCCGGGGAGCCCACAACATAGAACCTTCGAGGCCAGTG
>WGEM01000188.1 GCA_015492755.1 Gemmatimonadota bacterium
CACCTGGGCCACGCCGTCCAGGAGCTCCTTCTCGAAGCCGGCGGAGAGCAGGTTCAGGACCTCCGCCACCGCGCCAGGGCCACCGGCGGTGGCGCCGTCGCCCATGGTCAGATCCGACTCCACACCCACCGACTCCTCGATGAGCTTGAGGACGTCGGGCATCACCTTCTCCATGCGCGCCACGCGCAGAAGGATCTCCGAACCCAGCTCCGGCCCCAGCTCCTTCAGGATGGCGGCCGTCTGCGATGGCTCCAGGTAGGCCAGAATCAACGCCATGGTCTGCGGATATTCGTTCCGGATGAGCGCGGTGAGTTGCGCCGCGTCGGCGTTTCGCAGGTGGGTGAGCGAGACGTGATCGTTAAGCTGCGCCTCGATACGCTTGAGCACCTGCGCCGCCTTGGACGGTCCGAACGCCTTCTCCAGCACGCGACGGGCGTACTCCACACCGCCGGTGGCCAGCGCCCCCGCCGCCCGCTCCGTGGTCATCCACTCTTCCAGCACCGCCTCCACCACCGCGGGCTCCACGCGGTCCAACCGCGCGATCTCGAAGGAGATGGCCTCCACCTCGTCGGGCGCCATGTTCCTGGTGATCTCGGCGGAGGCCTCCTCACCCAGTGCCATGAGGAGGACCGCCACCTTCTGTCGACCCGTGAGCTCGTCGGCCGTGGGGATCCGGGCCAGCGCGGTGGAGGCCATGTCAGCCCTCCTTCAGCCAGCTGCGGAGGACGCGCGCCGTCATCTCCGGGTCGGCCACCATGGGCCGCGCGGGACGATCAGGCTGGACGGGTGGGAGTTCGGTGGCGGGCTCGGCGGGCGCCGCCACCGCGGGCGCCGGCTCCGGTGCCTCCAGCGCCGAACCCTGAGGCGCCGGCGTGAGGGTCCGCACCGCCTGGAGGACGCGGCTCACCAGGAGGAACGCGAAGATCAGCGCCGCCAGCGCCACCACCGGACGCTGCGCGGTGGTGGCCAGTGCGATCACGTCCAGTCCTTCTTCCTGCGGCGGAGCGATGTCCACGGGCTCGATGGGTGCGCTCATCACCGAGACCTGATCACCCCGCTGCGGGGATAGGCCCACCGCGTTGGCCACGATGCTCTCGATGCGCCGGAGTTCCTGCGGGCTCCGGGGTTCGTACCGCACCGTGCCGTCCGGCTCTTCGATGCGCCGATCACCCACCACCACCGCCACCGTGAGGCGTTCCACCCGGGCGCCGTTGCGGGTGAGCGTCTCCACCGAGCGCGTGGCCTCATAGACGGCGTTGGTGGTCACCGACGAGGCACCCTGGTCCGCCGATCCGGGGATGATCTCCGATCGATCCTCGGAGATGAGCGTCTGCTGGTCCGGATCCACCGCCTGCACGGTACGGTCGATCTGGTCGAAGTTGAGCTCCGCCGCCACCCGCACCGACGTCTGGCCGGCGCCGACCACGGGGGTGAGGAGCGCCTCCGCCTTCTTCTCCAGATACTCCTCGATCTGTCTCCGCACCTTGAGCTGCGCCGCGGTGCGCGCCAGCCCCGTGTCGTCGCCCTGGTCCGAGAGAAGCCGACCCCGATCGTCCAGGACCGTCACATTCGACGGATCCAGCGCTTCCACCGCCGATGCCACCAGCGACTGCACGCCTTCCACCACCGCGTCGTCGGCCACGAAGCCGCCCCGGAGGCTGAGGACCACGGAGGCCTTGTTCCCCGATCCGGCGTCGGCGAGGAAGGACCGTTCCCGCAGCGCCAGGTGCACCTGGGCGCCGTCCACGCCCCGCATCTGGCTGATGGTGCGTTCCAGCTCACCCTCCAGCGCGCGGCGGTAGTTCACCCGCTGCGTGAAGTCCGTCATGCCCCAGGCGGGCTGGTCGAAGAGCTCGAATCCGGGTGCGCCGGCGGGTCCGGCCAGCCCCTCCGCAGCCAGCACCACGCGGGCACGGGCGGCGTCGGTCTCGGGAACGGTGAGAAGGGTACCACCCCGCTCCAGGCGATGGTCGATCCCCGCCTCGTCGAGGCGCTGGGTGGCCTCACCCATCTTCTCAAGGGAGAGGCCCGGCGCCACCGGCACCCAGTCCGGCGCCATCCCATAGCTGGCGGCGCCCCAGATGAGACCCAGCGCCACGATCCCCACCACGATGGGAATCACCCGCGCCGACCCCCCCGCCTGCTCCAGAAAGCGCGTCAGTGCGTGGGACATGGCGCGCCTACTGCTGCATCTGCATCACCGAGCGGTACGCTTCGGTGAGCTTGTTGCGAATCTCGATGAGCACGTCCAGCGCGATGCCGGCCTCCTCGGCCGCCGCCATCACCTCGTGGATCTCCACCGGTTCGCCGCGCACGAAGGCGCCGATGGCGTCCTGGGCGCGGGTCTGAAGCTCGGAGATCTCCCCCAGCGCGCGCTCCAGCGTGCCGGCGAAGGAGGTGTCGCCGGTGGCCCCGCCGAAGCGGATCCGGCGGCTGCCGAGTTCCTGGATGGGCGCACTGCCCCGTGCGCCCCCGACCTTCCCGATCTCTGCCATCGTCGCTCAGACCCGCAGATCGATGCGGCCGCCGAGGCTCACGCCGGGCGCGTCGGACGAAGCGCCCGGTCCGTAGGTGAGCGGACCCATGGCCCGGGCGCGAGCGAAGAAGGCGCGCTCCTCCGAGGTCAGCACGTTCCAGAGCGCCGGGTCCGTACCCTGGGGAGCCTCCGCCGCCAGCGCGCCCTGCCCCGCCGCGCCGGAGGCGGTCGGCTGCCGGGCCGGTGCGTGCTCCGGGGCGTGGGCCGGCGCGGTGTCCGTGGCCAGCTCCTCGGCGCCGCCCGGCCGGGGCCGGGTGGGGATGAAGCCCGGAAGTCCGTATCCGTGGATTCCCTGGATGGACATGCGTCGTCGTCTCCCTGGCGTAGCGTCAGAGTTGCGTGGCTCGGCGGAGCATCGACTTCACCGCGTTGAAGACGGTGGCGTTAGCCTCGAACAACCGGCGGGCCTCCATCATGTCCACCATCTCCTGGGTGATGCTCACATTGGGCATCCGCACGTAGCCGTTCTCATCGGCGTCGGGATGACCCGGGTCGTACACCAGCGGTCCTTCCGAGGCGTCCTCCACCACACCGGCCACGCGTACGCCTCCACCCGCGTCGGCCGCGTCCCACTCGCCCCGAGCGCCTCGCAGCGCCGGCTCGAAGGGCACTTCCCGCAGCTCCACCACCCGGCGGCGGTAGGGTCCACCGTCGGGCCCGCGCGTGGTCTCGGCGTTGGCGATGTTGGCGGCGATCACGTCGATGCGGGCACGCTGCGCCGAGAGTCCGCTGGCCGCGATGGCCAGCGGGCGCATCGGCACCCGTGCTCCGCCCTGGATGATCCCTTCGCTCATGCCGTCCTCCTACCTCACCGCTCGCGAATGCTGCTGCGGACCTGCTGGTACGCCTTCTGAAGCAGACTCGCCGTCGCCTCGAAGCGAAGTTGCTCGTCTGCCAGCTTCACCATCTCCGCCTCGATGTCCACCGCTCCCGTCTGGCCGGCCGCCTGGGCGCGGTCCAGCGCCTCGGCGAAGTCGGGGGTGCCGGCGTTGGCGACCCGGTGGGCGATCCGGCGCACCGACCGGGAGGAGGCGTCGAGCCCCCCCTTCAGCGTCGGAATGCTGGATCGATTCCCGATGAGTCGTTGGAGCATGTCGGTCTCGGCTCGGTGTGGCGAATGTCGTCGCACCGATTCTCTGGCAAGGGCCGGGCCAGAACCGGCGGCGGCGGGCGACGCGGCCTGCCCGCAGTGCGGCACGGCGCGCTCTACGAGGCGTTAACTCATTGCCATAACGCTACTTACGACGTGAGTTGGATAGGGTCGTGAAGGGTGAGCGGGGCCGATGACCCGCCTGGATCCGCCACCCACGGAGCGCCGTTCCGGAACCTTTTTCCTAGCTCCGAGCGGACGGTTTTGCCGGGTGGCACGGAGGCCGCGCCGGCGGGGACGCGCCGATGGAAGCGTCAGGAGGGGCGGTTGAGCTTGTTGCGCAGGGTGCGCACGGAGATGCCCAGGAGCTCGGCGGCCTTGGTGCGGTTGTTCCCGGTGGCCTCCAGGGCCCGTTGAATGAGCACCCGTTCCGCCTCCGCCAGGTTCAGCGTGGAGAGACCGGCCCCATCCGCCATGGTGGACGTGGACGCGTCACCCGCCGGCCCGCTGGTCCCACCCGGGGCCAGACCGAAGCGGGCCCGGTCGAAGGCCTCCGGGCGCAGCACCTCGTCGGTGGAAAGGATCACCGCGCGTTCCACCGCGTGCGCCAGTTCACGGATGTTGCCCGGCCAGGGGTACGACTGGAGGAGCTCCACCGTGGCGGGATGCACGGCGGTGATCTTCCGGCCCACCTCCGCCCCGACGCGCGAGGCGAAGTGCTGGACGAGGAGGGGGATGTCTTCGAGGCGCTCCCGAAGGGGTGGGACGAGAATCGGGACCACGCTCAGTCGGTAATAGAGGTCCTCCCGGAAGGACCCCTCCCGCGCCTCCGCCGCCAGATCCCGGTTGGTGGTGGCGACGATGCGCACGTCCACCTTCAGCGTCTGCGTGCCCCCCACCCGCTCGAACTCCTGCTCCTGCAGCACCCGCAGGAGTTTCGCCTGGAGATCGAGCCGCATCTCGGAAACTTCGTCCAGGAGGAGCGTCCCGCCGTCGGCGCGCTCGAAGGCCCCCTTCACCTGTTTCACTGCGCCGGTGAATGCGCCCTTCTCATGCCCGAAGAGGGTACTCTCCACCAGGTTCTCGGGAAGCGCCGCACAGTTCACCGAGACGAACGGACCTTCGGAGCGATCGGAGAGCGCATGGATCGTGCGGGCCAGCAGCTCCTTCCCGGTGCCTGACTCCCCCTGGAGCAGGACCGTGGCCCGGGTGGGCGCCACCATGCGCACCGTGTCCATGATCCGCTCCAGCGCCTCGCTCTCCCCGATGATCTCGCGCTGCGTCCGGACCTCCGTCACCTCCGCCTTGAGGCGCGCATTCTCCCGCTTCAGCCGTGCGAACTCCAGCGCCTGATCCACCGCCAGCTCGAGCTGCGGCGCCCGCACCGGTTTGGTGATGTAGTCCACCGCGCCGGCCTTGATGGCCGCCACCGCGTGTTCGATGGAGCCGTATCCGGTCACCATGATGAGGGGGACGTCGATGCCCTCCCGCTCCAGCTCGGCCAGGAATTCCAGGCCGGTAGCCTGCGGCATCCGGTAGTCCGAGATGATCAGATCCACTCCACCGCGCGCCAGCACGTTCATGGCTGCGGACACATTGCGCACCCCGATGGTGCGGTGGCCCGCCCCCTCCAGCGCCTCCTCCAGGAGGAGGAGGGAAGCGGGCTCGTCGTCGACGCAGAGAATGGTCGCCATGGATGCCGTCGTGGAGGGTCGGTGGGGAGCTCCGGGGCTCAAGTCGGCCGGGCGAGCGGCCGATCCTGGTAATCGTACGAACGACGGGGCGGGCCATCAACGATCCGCCCGTTCACCCCACACGTCGCAGGTTGAGGGACGCCCGCTTGAGAATCACCAACGCCATCCTGGGTCGCGAGGCGCTCTCGGGATATCAGTCACAGCTCCAGGCGCTGAACCGGGTGCGGGAGGAGGTCTCCACCGGGGTGCGCGTCTCGCGCCCCTCGGACGACCCGGTCTCGGTTCCCCCCATCATGCAGGCCTCCTCCGGTCTGCGGGCCCTCGAGCAGTATCGCCGGAACGTCCAGGCGGCGCAGTCCCGTCTCGCCGTCGAGGATTCGGTACTGGAGCAGGTGAATCAGGCACTTGCCCGCGCCAAGGAACTTGCGGTGTCGCAGGCGACGGACACCGCATCTGCCGAAACCCGGCAGGCGGTCCGGGCTGAGGTGGACACGCTGGTGGACTTCGTCACCGACCTGGCCAACACCCAGCTGGCGGGGAGCTACGTCTTCGGCGGCCAGTACGCCGATCGGCCGCCGTTCAACGGAAGCGTGACCGACCCGGCGTATCCGCCCTCCGGGGCTCACACCATCGAGGTGGGAGCGGGGCTCTTCGTGGAGACCAACCACTCCGCCCAGGAGATCTTTATCGACACCGACGTAGTGGAGTCGCTGAAGGCGCTCTCCGCCGCGCTGGACGCAAACGACGTAGACGGCATCCGCACCGCCATGACCCGTGTGGACGGCGCCATCAGCGCCGTGCAGGAGGTGGTGGGCGAGCTGGGGGCGAGGATGAACCAGCTCGACGTGACGGTGGCGAATCTGGACTCACTGGAGGTGACGCTGGAGACCTTCCGCGCCGACCTGTCCGACACCGACCTGGCGGAGGCCGTCACCGAACTCGTGAATCGGCAGAGCACGCTGGAAGCCGCGCTGCTGGCGAACGCCCGCATCCTGAAGACCACCCTCACCGACTATCTGTGATGAGCGCCGCAGGTCTCGCCGAGGTCTTCGACGCCGACGCCGGTGCTCCGGTGGACGTGTCCTCCCAGGTCCTGGGGACGTTGCGCGTGCCGCCGGATCAGGTCTTCACCTTCCCCGCCGGGGTGTACGGGTTTCCGCAAGCCCGTCGCTTCGCGCTGGTGGGAGCAAGCCGCGAGGGGTTTTACTGGCTCCAGTCGCTGGACTTCGAGGCGCTCACCTTCCTCCTGGTGGATCCCTTCCGGTTCGTGGAGGGCTACGCCGTGGACCTCCCCTCCGATGCGGTGGAGCAGCTCGCTGCGGACGAGGCCGCGGAGGTCGTGGTCCTGGGCATCGTCACCCTCCCCCGGGAGGAGGGGGACGCACCCACCGTGAACCTGCAGGGTCCCGTGGCCCTGAACCTCCGGACCCGCCGGGGTGTCCAGGCTGTGGTGGAGTCGCCCTTCGGCATCCGCCACCCCCTCCCGTTGCGCCCCACGTCTCGTCGCACCCCCTGAGCGCTGCGCGGCGGCACCGCACCGGCGCACCGGTCCCCCGCTGGGGGGTATACCCCCAGCGGGCGTCCTGTTAGCTTGACGGGCCTTCCCGGGGCCGGACCCACCTGGAGGCGCACGCAGTTCGCAGGAGCGCACACGCTTGACACCTGAGCGGGACAGTCTTCCCTCGCCCGACGCGCGGCCGCATGCCCCCGAATGGCTCCCGCCGGTGCTGGCGGGCCTCATCGGCGCCGCGCTCGAGCTGGTGCGCCTTCCCATCCTGGGGGGTGAGCTCGCCCCACCCATCGCCCTGGGCAGCGTGCCGGCGCTGGTGGTGGCGTTCCGCTACGGGTGGAAACCCGCGGTACTGGCGCAGCTCATCGCGCTTTCGCCCGACTGGGCCGCGATGGACCTCACCGCCGTGGTGGCGGTGGCGAGGCTCCTGGAGCCGGTGGCGGTGTGCATTCTGCACCGCCGGCTCGGCGGCATCGTCTTCGCCTCCGCAGTGTTCTGGTTCGGAGCCGGACTCCCGCTCACGGCGCTTCTCCTGGCGCCCGCTCCGGGGCTCGCCATGGACGGCACGCTGCTGGTCCTCGTGGCGCAGGCGAACCAGGGGCTGGCGGCCGCGCTCGCAGCCGAGCTGGTGGTTCGCGCCACCTTCGTCGCGGGTCCTCGCGCGAGGGTTCGCCTGGAGCTCCTGGAGCATTTCGTGCTCTCGCGGGTGGCCCTCATCTCCACCTTCCTCCTGCTGGTGATCGCCGTGGCCTACACCCGCACCGGCATCCGCGACGCGGCCAGCAGCGCACGGCAGGAGGCGGCGGTGGCAGCGCAGGAGGTGGCCACGACCGCGCAGGGCTTCCTCGCCACGAGGGTGCAGGAACTCCGGAGGTTGGGCCAGCTCATCATGCTCCAGGAAGCTCTGGGCGAGCCTCCTGACCGCACCGCGGGGCTCATGGACCGCCTGCTGGCGCGTGACTCCGCGCTCATCAACCTGGTGCGGGCCGATTCCGCGGGGGTCGTCCTCACGCTCCGTCCCGACACGCTGGCGGACGGAAGCCGACTGGTGCTGGATCCTCCGCCCAGCGTGGCGTCGCGCCGGTACTTCGAGGATGCGCGCAAGACACTGAGGACCAGCTACCAGAGCATCATCCAGGGGACGCTGGGTATCCGCCGGCCGCCACCCGAACCTATCCTGGTGGTGGCCGAACCTCAGGTGGATGCCCGGGGGGGGTTCCGCGGCGTGGTGCTGGGCGCGGTAGACCTGGTGATCTTCCACACCGCGGTCTTCCGCGGCGTCCGCACCGAGCCGGACAGGGGGGACGAGGCGAGGGGCGGCGTGACCTTCATGCTGGTGAA
>WGEM01000189.1 GCA_015492755.1 Gemmatimonadota bacterium
GTGCCCACGCTCTACTTCGCGTACAGGGCCGCCACCGACTTCAACCTCGACCGCCTCATGCTGGTCCTTTTCGCGGTGGGGGTCCTGGTCCTGGGGTTCTACGTGCGGGCTTTTCCCCTGGGCGTGCAGGATCGGGTGATCCGTCTGGAGGAGCGGCTCCGCATGCAGGAACTGCTGCCGGAGGAGCTGAAACCTCGCATCGCCGAGTTCACCATGGAGCAGCTCATCGGGCTTCGCTTCGCCTCCGACGAGGAGCTGCCGGAGCTGGCACGCCGGGTGCTGGACGAGGGCATCGCTGATGGGAAGAGCATCAAGCGGGCCATCCGCCATTGGCGGGCGGACCACGCCCGGATCTGAGGAACCACGCCCACACGCTTGGAAGGGCGAACACGGATGAACCACCCGCGCGAGCGGGGCGTCGACGCCTCGCACCACTACGAGATGGACGCCGAGCTGGGCGCGCTGGTCCTCCGGCTGTCCGGTGTGCTCCGAGCCGCCGAGCTGGCTCGTACGCTGGACGAGCTCATGGAGGATCCCCACGTGGACGCCACCGGCCCGCTCCTGGTGGAACTCACCGGGGTGACGGAGTTCCAGGTGAGCTCCGACGACATGGGGATGCTCGCGCGCACCCCGTTCGCCCAGGCCCGCGCCGAGGCCGATGCCCCGACGGTCATCGTGGGGGACTCCGACCTCGCCTTCGGGCTGGCCAGGATGTATCAGGTGCGCAGCGGCCGCGAGGAGGGCCGCATCCGGGTCTGCCGGAGCGAGCTGGAGGCGCGGGAGTGGCTGAAGTCGATGGGGTCGGACTGAGTCGCTCGGGTCCCGTCCTCCTCCACGGCTTCACCGGCTCTTCGGCGGCGTGGGGCGACGGCCTCGTCGACGCCCTCGCCGGGGCTCTCGGACCGCCGGTGCTGGTGGACCTCCCGGGCCACCGCGGCGAGCCGTGGACGCCGGGCCCCGATGCGCTCGCGGACACCATCGACGCGATCACGGAGGCCGCCCCGGAACGCTTCGACCTGGTGGGCTACTCCATGGGCGGGCGGATCGCGCTGCACGTGGCGGTGCGCCACCCGGAACGGGTGCGGCGGCTGGTGCTGGAGTCCGCCTCGCCCGGGCTGGCCGACCCCGCCGAACGCGCGGAGCGCCGAACCGCCGACGAGTCCCTGGCCCGTCGGATCGAGGACGAGGGTGTGGTGTCCTTCGTGGAGGCGTGGGAGCGGCGTCCGCTCTTCGAGACAGAGGCGACGCTGCCCCCCGACGTCCGGGAGCGGCGGAGGGCGGTGCGCCTGTCGCACGATCCCCGGGGGCTGGGGGCGGCGCTTCGCCACCTGGGCACCGGTGCGCTTCCGCCCCTCTGGGAGGCGCTACCGGTGCTTTCCGTACCCACGCTGGTGCTGGTGGGGGCGCTGGACCGGAAGTTCGTGGCGCTGGGTGAACGGATGGTGGCGCTCCTTGCCGACGCGCGTCTCCGGGTGGTGGCGGGCGCCGGCCACGCGGTCCACCTGGAGCGCCCCGATGCGTGGGTGGAGGCGGTGGTGGGTCACCTGGCCTCGGGCTGATCCGCGGACGGCCGCACGCGGAGGACGATCTTCCCTTTGCTGGCGCGGGACTCCATGAGGCGGTGCGCCTCCGCCACCTCCTCGAAGGGCAGCATGTGCCCCACCACGGGTCGGATGCCGTGGCGCTCCACGAAGGACACCAGCTCCCGCCACACGGGCTGAAGGTGGGCGGTGCGGCCCAGGAGGTATCCCAGGTGGGTGGAGAGGAGGCCCACCGAGCGCTTGAACATGGACTCGAGGCTCATGCGGGGGGCGTCGCGCCAGGCGCGCCACCAGGTGTGGGGCTTCCACCACCGGTAGTCCAGAGAGGCGTAGCCGGCCACCACGATCCGTCCGAAGGGCGCCAGTACCGCGTCGCACGCTCGGAAGACGCGTCCGCCCACGGTCTCCAGCACCACGTCCACACCTCGCTCGCCCACCGTGTCCCACAGGCGCTCTTCGAAGTCGGGCACGCCGTAGGAGACGGTGTGGTGCGCACCCAATGAGCGGGCCAGCTCCAGCTTGGGGTCCGACCCCGCCAGCGCCACCACCTCCGAGCCGTGATGGTGGGCGATCTGCACGGCGGCGGTCCCCACGCCGCCGGCGGCGGCGGTGACGACGACGCGGTCGGTGGGGAGGAGGCGGGCCATCTTCATGAGCGCCACCCAGGCGGTCATGTAGTTCACGCCGAAGGCGGCGGCCTCCTCCATGCTGAAGCCCTCCGGCACCGGGAGGACGGCGTCGGCGCGCTGCACCACGTACTCGGCGTACGCGCCCGCCTGGCGACCCACCAGGACGGCGTCGCCGACCCGGATCCCCTCCACGCCCTCGCCCACCCGGTCCACGCGCCCCGCGGCCTCCATGCCCAGGACGTAGGGCATCTTCGGCGTCCAGCCGTAGAGGCCTTTGCGGGAGAGGACCTCGGCGTAGTTGAGGCCGATGGCCTCCACCGCCACGCGGACCTCACCCGGCCCCGGCTCGGGGTCCGGGACCCGGCTGAGGCGCAGCACCTCCGGACCGCCGTGGCGGTGGAGCACGACGGCGCGCATCAGGTGGGGCTCCTCACCGGCCCGCACCCACGATGCTCAGGTGGATGGTGCGAGCACGGGGGCGGGTGTCGGAATCCACCAGGACGATCTGCTGCCA
>WGEM01000190.1 GCA_015492755.1 Gemmatimonadota bacterium
GGTGGGGTGCGGGCGCGGCGCCCGCACCCCACCAGGGTCCGGCGGACCCGCCTCGAGGTGCGCGGAGACCAGGGGCACGGGGATGGCGGAATGGGACATCCAGGGCCCTTTGCCTGCGTGCGCTTCCCATTATCGTTCGGCGGCACGAGCTCCACCCGCCCCCGCCGTCCCCAGGAGGCTCCATGCTTCGACGCCCGGCTCCTTCAGGTGCGCCCGCGCCGACCCGGGTCGTCTTCTCGCGCCTTGGGCCGCGGGCTCGGTCCCGCACGGCATGGGGCCTCGCCGTCGCGGGCGTGGCGATGGTGGCTGCTGCGTGCGCCCCGGCGCCGCTCCACGCCCAAAACGCCCGGGAGATCATCGACCGGGTGGACCGGCTCCTCCGCGGCCGATCCAGCCATGCGCGGGTGAGCATGGAGATCCGCACCCAGCACTGGTCGCGCACGCTGGAGCTGGAAGTCTGGTCGCTGGGCACGGAGTACGCCCTCATCCGGGTGCTGGCGCCGCCCCGTGAGGCGGGCACCGCCACGCTCAAGGCGGGTCAGGAGGTGTGGAACTACCTCCCCCGCGTGGACCGGACCATCAAGGTTCCCCCGTCGCTCATGATGGGCTCGTGGATGGGATCGCACTTCACCAACGACGATCTGGTGAAGGAGAGCCGCATCATCGAGGACTACGACATCGAGATCTCGTACGAGGGCCCGCGCGACGGAGAGGAGGTGTGGGAGTTCACGCTCACACCCAAACCGGAGGCGCCGGTGGTGTGGGGCCGCATCGAAGAGCAGGTGCGGAAGCGCGACATGATGCCCACCTGGGTCCGCTACTACGACGAGGACGGAACGCTGGTGAGGACGATGACCTTCGGTGGGTACCGCACCATGGACGGCCGGCTGGTGCCCACGGAGATGACGGTGGTCCCCTCCCACAAACCGGGCGAATACACCCGCCTCGTCTACCACGAACTGGATTTCGACGTGGATCTGGACCCGTCGTTCTTCAGTCTCCGCAGTCTCCGCGCCCGCCGCGCTCCCGCACCCGCCGCCCCCGCATCCGTGGCTCGCTGAGATGAACCGGCGGGGGGTGTGGTGGCGCATCGCGTGGCGGAACCTGGGCCGGCATCGGGGTCGATCCCTGATCTCCGGATCGGGGCTGGCCTTCGGCTACTTCGCCGCGGTGCTCATGGTGGGGCTCGCCGACGGGATGGCGGCCGAGCTCATCGAGAACGGCACGCGGCTGCTCACCGGCCAGGCCCAGATCCACGCGCCGGACTACCTCCCCGAGCGCAACATGCACCACACCATCGGCGGAGCCGGCGGGACCGACCTGGATGCGTTCCTGGCCCGGGTGGAGGCGCATCCGGAGGTGGTGGCGGCGGCGCCCCGGCTCTACGGCGGCGGGCTGGTGTCGGCGGGCGAGCGGACGGAAGCCGCGCTCCTGCTGGGCATCGACCCGGAGCGGGAGGCGCGCGTCACCACCGTCCTGGACCATCTGGTGGCGGGGGCGCCACCGGCACCCGGCGGCCGTGAGCTCCTCCTGGGCGCCATCATGGCGGAGCGACTGGGTGTGGGCCCCGGCGACGAGGTGGTGCTGGTGGCGCCCGCCACCGACGGTTCGATGGGGAATGATCTCTTCGTGGTGGCGGGCGTCTTCGAGACCGGCACGCCGGCGCTGGACCGGACGTACGCCGTGCTGCCGCTGCCGGATCTCCAGGAACTCCTGGCCATGGCGCCGGGTAGGATCCACGAGGTGGCCGTGGCCCTCACCCGCCCCTGGGAGGCCCGCACCGCCGCCTCGGGCCTCCAGCATCACCTCGACCGCACACCGCCGCCGGTGCGGGTGCGCTCCTGGATGGAGCTCCGGCCGGAGCTCGCGGAGTCCATCGCCCTCATGGATTCGGTGAACTTCGTCATCGTGCTGGTGATCTTCGGTATGGCGGTCTTCGGTGTGGCCAACACGATGCTCATCAGCACCTTCGAGCGCCGACGCGAGTTCGCGGTGGTCCGCGCCCTGGGCACAGGCCCGTGGGAGGTGGCGCGCACCGTGATCTACGAGGGGCTCATTCTGGGCGCGCTGGCGCTGAGCGCCGGCGCACTCCTCACCTGGCCGGTGCTCCGTTGGTGGCACCGTGCGCCACCGGACCTGAGCCGGTGGTTCCAGGGCTTCGAGTGGACCGGAGCGCAGTGGCGCCCCGTCCTGCGCGTGGAGCCCTCGCCGGACGCGCAGATCATGAGCGCGGCGGCACTCCTCCTCACGGCGGTGGTGGCGGCGGCGTATCCCGCCTGGAGGGCCGCCCGCCTCCCCCCCGCCGATACGCTGGCCGGCCGATGAGAACCGCGGTCCTCCTTCGCCTGGCGCTCCGCAGCATCGGTCGGAACGCCCGCCGGAGCACGCTCACCGCGGCGGCGATGGTGGTGGGTCTCGCGCTCCTCATCTTCTCGCGGAGCCTGGCCGACGGCGGCCACGAGCAGTGGATCGACTCGGCGGTCCGGATGGGTGTGGGGCACCTGGCCCTCCAGGCGCCGGGTTACCTGGAGCGCGCGGACCTGGAGTACCGGCTGGACAGCGCCCGCACCGCCCGGGCGCTGGCGCTGGTGGACTCGATCCTGGACTCGCGGGTCCGGGCGGCGGCGGCGCGACTGGCGGTGCACGGCCTTGCCAGCTCCGCCACGGGCGCCGTCCCCGTGCGGGTGGAGGGCGTGGATCCGCGGCTGGAGGCCGCCTTCTCCGACATCGACGACAAGCTGGTGGAGGGCCGCTACCTGCGCGAGGGCGACCGCCTGCAGGCCTTCGTCGGCCGGGAGCTTGCGCGCAGACTGGGCCTGGGCGTGGGGCGTCGCTTCGTGGTGACGGCGCAGACGGCGCGCGGGGATGTGGAGGGTCAGCTCCTTCGGGTGGCGGGAATCTTCGAGACCCACGTCCAGGAGATCGACGAGGGCCTCATCCACATCCCGCTGGAAACGGCACGGTCGTGGTTGGGCACACCGGGTGCAGCCACGTCGGTGGCGGTGCTCCTGGGGAGTTCGCGAGAGACCGACGACGCGGTGGCGGCGCTGCGGGAGGCGCTGAGCGAGGATGCGGGAGTCGTGGTCCTGGGATGGAGAGAGGCCGCCCCCGAGCTCGACTCCGCCGTGCGGATCGACGACTGGGGAGATTATGTGTTCCATACGGTACTGTTCACCATCGTGGCGCTGGCGATCCTGAACGCCATGGTGATGTCGGTGCTGGGCCGCCGGCGCGAGTTCGGGATCCTGCAGGCGCTGGGGCTCACACCCGCCGAGACGGGATGGGTGGTCTTTCTGGAGGGCCTGGCGCTCACCGCCGCCAGCGGTCTGGTGGGCATGGCGCTGGGCTTCGCCTTCACCTGGACGTTTTTCCGTGACGGCCTGGACTTCAGCGCCTTCATGGACACGCAGATGTCGTTCTCGGGGGCCGTCATCGATCCGGTGATCATCCCCGAGTTTCGGCTCCAGCAGGTGGCGGTGAGCGTGTTCTTCATTCTCATCGTCGGGACGCTGGCATCCATCTATCCCGCCGTCCGCGCGTCGCGCATCGACGTGGCGGAGGCCATGAGTTTCGACCGATGACGGATGACACCATGACGTACGCGCCTTCCTCCGAGCACGCCCCGGCGGTACGCACCGAGGGGCTCTGGAAGATCTATCCGCAGGAGCCCGAACCCGTGGAAGCGGTGCGTGACCTGACGCTCACCATCGAGTCCGGCTCCTTCGTGGCCATGGCGGGCCCCTCCGGCTCGGGCAAGACCACCGTACTCAACCTTCTGGGGGGGCTCACCGAGCCCACGCGAGGCCGCATCTGGGTGGGCGGAACCGAGATCACCGGACTCTCGCCGGCCAGGCTGGCGCGGCTGCGCCTGGAGCGCATCGGGTTCGTCTTCCAGGCCTACAACCTGCTCCCGGTGCTCTCGGCGCTGGAGAACGCCGAGTTCACCCTTCTCCTCCGCGGCGTGGAGAGGGAGGAGCGCCGCAGGCGGGTGATGGAGCTCTTTCGCGAGATCGGCCTGGAGGGCCTGGAGGATCGCCGGCCGGGTAAGCTCTCCGGGGGCCAACAGCAGCGGGTGGCGGTGGTACGGGCGGTGGTGGGTCGACCCGCCCTGGTGCTGGCCGACGAGCCCACGGCCAATCTGGACACCGCGTCCAGCGACACGCTCCTGGACGTGATGGAGCGCCTCAACCGCGAGCACGGCACCACCTTCCTCTTCTCCACGCACGATCCGCGCGTCATGGCGCGGGCACGCCGACTCATCCGGCTGGTGGACGGGAGGACCGCCGAGGATCTCGCCCAGCCGGGTCCGTCCGCTCCGGCCCCGGGCGGAGGGTAGCATGCGTCGGCGCCGATCCCTCGCCCTCCTGGCGGCGCTGATGATGGCGCTGTCGGCGCACGCGACGCACGCGCGTGCCCAGGACCGGCCGTTCTCCGGCTATCTGCTGAACGTGTGGGCACGGCAGGCGGGTACACCGGCGGCTTCGCAATCCGACACCTACCTCGGTCGCGCCCGCTTCATGGCGTGGGCGGCGCGAAACGGCATCCACCTGGACGTGGCGTACGAACACCTCACCGTGCGTACCGCCGAGGGCATGCCGCTGGTCGTCACCGACCCCGACGGTGGGGCGGGCGCCGGAGGGGGGGACTGGCTTGGCCTGGACTGGACGGTGCGCCAGTCCTCCCGGACCGTGTGGCGACACCGCTTCGACCGGCTGGCGCTCACGTGGTCGCGTGGCCC
>WGEM01000191.1 GCA_015492755.1 Gemmatimonadota bacterium
CCCAGACCCTCGTTGCCCAGGAGCGCCAGGCCGGTGTAATGCCCGATGTGGGCGTGGGTGAGGAAGATGCCGTCGAAGGGGCGGCGCGCCGCCGCGCGCCGGCGGAATGCGGGCTCGGTGATGAGATCGAGCTGGCGGGTGATGTCGGGCGTGGCGTCCACCAGGTAGAAGCGCTCCGCCCCCGGCTCCACCAGCGCCAGCGAGGCGGCGTAGCGCCCACGGCCCTCGGCGTGGAGGCGCCGGCCGTAGTCGCACAGCTCGGTGTAGCAGCCCACCTGCGGGAAGCCGGCGTCCTGCACCGAGCCCAGGACCAGCGCGTAGACGTCGGAGTCGGGAAGGGACGCACGCCATACGCCCATGGCCGCAGGCAGCCCCGCCATCGCCTGCAAGAAGCGGCGGCGGGAGACGGCGGGTCGAGGGGAAGGTGGGGCCGGCGGCGGACGGTGGCGCGTCATGGTGTCGGGGATGGTAGGATCCGGATCATATAGGCTGCGCCGCGCCGATGCGCCAGCAGGCGCGGGCACCGGAAACGCTCCGGGCTCCGCATTGCCGGTGGCGCCTCGGCCGCCATCTTTCGTCGCGTGTTCCGCCCTGAGCGAATCCGTCACCCCACCGCCTTCCGATGACCGCTCCCGTCATGCCGGCCCCGCCGTCCGACTGGCAGGGCGAGGCCGAGGCGCTCCGCGCGCTCCGGCCCCGCCACATCCTCTTCCTCTGCGTCGCCAACTCCGCCCGGAGTCAGATGGCGGAGGCCGTCGCCCGGCATCTGGCGCCTCCCGACGTGCGCATCTCCTCGGCGGGCTCGGTGCCCACCTCGGTGCGCCCCGAGGCGATCCGCGTCCTTGAGGAGATCGGCATCGACGCCTCCGGCCAGCGCTCCAAAGGCGTGGATGAGATCACCCGCGACGTGGACGCGGTGATCACCCTCTGCGCCGAAGAGGTGTGTCCGGTGTGGCTGGGCGCCACGCACCGTGTGCGCTGGGGTCTGCCGGACCCGGCGGCGGTGGAGGGGGACGAGGAGGCGCGGCTGGATGCCTTCCGCTCCGTGCGCGACGAACTCGTGCGGCGGCTCAGGGTGGTGTTCGGTTGATCGCCGTCCAGGTCGCCGCGAGGACCGGCTTTAGGAGCCTGTCCGAGGCGGCCCACTCCTTCACTCGGACAGGCTCCTAGCGCCGCGGAGCCAACGTCGGTTCGATCCTCTGCGCGATGCGCTGGGCGATCTCCTGCACCGGCGGCTCGTCGGAGCGGCTCCCGCGTCGCTCCACCACCACCAGCACCACGCCGGATTCCGGCTCGAGATGGACCGAGATCGCTTCGGTGGGTGTGGCCACCGAAATGGACGTGCGATCCCTGGATCGAACCGCATACCCCTCGTCCAGCGCCGCCTCCAGGCGCACCGGCAGGTTCTCGGGAGTCGCCGTACGGATGGGGCGGCGGATCTCGGCCCGGCTCACATGAGCGATGGGGACATGCTCCCGCTCCACCGGCACGGTGACGCACGACAGCGGAAACGCAAGGACCGCCACGAGGACGTGACGCAAGCGTCCGGAGCTGAGCCTGCGGCGTGTGTTCACCGGAGTCTGTCCAGGAGGGATTGTGCGTCCAGAAGACCCACCTTCAGGCCGTCCTTCCATACCCATGCCGGCGTCCCGCCCAGGCCGAGATACGAGCCCATGCGGACCCCACGGAGGCTTGGCGGCGACCGTCCACCACGTGTCCCGTTCGTGCGCGCAGTCTAAGCGGTGGTGGCGTAGGGGTGCAACCAGCGTGTGCCTCCTCGTCGCACGGGCGATCTCCCCTGTCGTCATCCGCCGGATCAGCCCCCGGACCTGAAGCCGTGCTCGGCGTTCAAGGCCCTTGCCCGGCGGCGTGGTGGACTCGCCCCCGGCTCCGGCGATACCCTTCCCAGGTTCCCCGAGATTGGTTGCATGGATCACGACTGGACACCCGAAGAACTCCGCCAGGCGATGAACGCCTACCCGCCCTACGTGGGCGCGGGTGTGGAGGTGACGCATATCGCCGACGATTGGAGCGAGATCCGCGTGCGGATGCCCCTCACGGAGCGGAACCGGAATCTGGTGGGGACCCATTTCGGGGGCAGCCTGTATGCCATGGTGGATCCCCATCTCATGACTCTGCTGACGCTGCGGCTGGGGCCCGAATATCTCGTCTGGGACCGCGCGGCGTGCATCGACTTCCTCCGCCCCGGCACCGCCACCGTGCACGCCACGATGCGCGTCAGCGATGAGGAGGTGGAGTCCATCCGCGCTGCCGCCGACGCGGGAGAGAAGGTCCTGCCGGAGTGGACGCTGGAAATCGTGGACGAGCAGGCTGAACGCGTGGCGACGGTGCGGAAAACATTGTACGTGCGGCGCCGCGCGGACTCCCCGGCGCAGCGCTCCACCGAGTAGTTTGACTCCATGACCGCGACACAGACCGGCCGAGCCGGCAAGCGTATCCTCTGGGTCGACGACGAGATCGACCTCCTGAAGCCGCACCTGCTCTTCCTGCAGGCG
Organism: Gemmatimonadota bacterium; assembly: GCA_015492755.1. Taxonomy (GTDB): domain Bacteria; phylum Gemmatimonadota; class Gemmatimonadetes; order Longimicrobiales; family Gaopeijiaceae; genus S146-37. The sequence continues at coordinate 2,517 of WGEM01000191.1, forward strand.
CGGGGCTACCACGTGGACGCCATCTCCAACGGCGACGACGCGCTGGAGCTCCTGCGCGACAATCCGTACGACCTGGTGCTGCTGGACGAGCAGATGCCCGGCCGCACGGGGCTGGAGGTGCTGGAGATCCTCCGCCGCCACGATCCCCATCAGCCGGTGGTCATGGTGACGAAGTCCGAAGAGGACCACACCATGACGGAGGCCATCGGCCGCCGCGTGGACGATTACCTGGTGAAGCCCACCAGCCCCCGTCAGGTGCTCTCGGTGGTGACGCGGATCCTGGAGGGCTCCACCATCCGGCAGCAGCAGGTGGCCCAGGACTTCGCCGCCCGCTTCGGGCGGCTCACCATGCGGCGGCAGGAAGCGCGCAGGCCCGCCGACTTCGTGCGGCTCTACACCTGTCTCTTATACA
>WGEM01000192.1 GCA_015492755.1 Gemmatimonadota bacterium
CACCAGGATGCTCGTGGCCTGCGCCACCCCCAGCGGTACCATGAAGGTGAGCGCCGCCAGCTGAAGCGCCACCTGGTGGCTGGCCACCGTCACGGTGCCCAGCAGCCCCATGAGGAGCCCCGCAGCCCCGAACACGCCGAACTCCAGGAACTGCTGCACACCGATGGGCGTGCCCACCGCCCACAGGCGGCGGAGGGGTGTCACCTCCAGCGCCCGCCGTCGCAGAGGCAGGAGCGAAGGCCGGAGCAGACCCCACGCGGCTGCCGTGAGCGTCACGAGCATGAACCACCGGCTGAAGCTCGTGGCCCACGCCGACCCCACCGCCCCCAGAGCGGGCGCGCCGAGATTGCCGAACACCAGCACCCAGTTCAGCACGACATTCACCAGGTTGGCCAGGACCACCGTGCCCAGAATGGCCCGGACGTGCCCCATGGCCTGGAGGCTCTGGCGGAGCACCAGGTAGCCGTAGAACGCGAACATGCCCGGGATCAGGGCGTGGGCGTATCGGGCCGCCAGGGGGACCACCTCGGGCGGCTGTCCCAGCGCAGCCAGGACCGGCCCCGCCGGAATCAGGAGGAGCGAAGCGCCCACCGTGAGCACCGCCGCCAGGACACCGCCACGCTGCACACCCAGCGCCACCCCCTCCCGGTCCCCGGCACCCACCGCCTGTGAAATGACCGGGTCCAGGGCGAAGAGGACGCCCATCCCGAAGACCGCCATCCCGAAGAAGTAGAGGTTTCCGATGGCCACCGCCGCCAGGTCCGTCGCCGAGACCCGGCCCACCATGACGGTGTCCACCGCGCCCATGGCCATCTGCCCCAGCTGGACCGCCGCCACCGGAAGCGCCAGTCGCAGCAGCGCCGTCAGCTCCTCCCGGCGCGGACGGAACTCGGCGGGTCTCACGTGGCGCCGTCGCCGCCGGCGCCCGACGGCCCATGCAGCTCCGCGCGGCGGACGCGCCGGATCTCATCCAGGAGCGCGTCTTCGTCGTCCGGCGGCGGCTCCACCTCGGGCGCGCCCACCGGCACCAGGAAGAGCGTCAGCCAGGTGAACGGCACCCCGCACCAGAAGGCCACGATGCGCCCGACGCCCCCGCGGCCGGTGCGGCGCCGCTGGTAGTACGTCACGTTGCTCACCACCGACACCACGGCGGCGGCCAACGACTCGAGGAACATGACGACTCCGCGCAGTGGAGATGGATCCGGGACGGGCCGCCCGGGACGCAGCGCCCGGTTGCCGCCGGTGGACGGCGTCACGAAGATACCCACGCGGGACCCTCTTTTCATCCACTCGCCATCACGGAGCCGGCCCCATGGCCCGATCCCTCGACGCACCCGGCGCCCGACTTCGTGCGCTCTGGGACCGCCTCGCGCCGCTGCCCGGCGGCCGCAAGATCTTCAGCCTGGCGCTGGGCTGGATGGTGCCGTATACCGGGCGGCTCGGGCCCGTGGTGGAGACCTTCCAGCCGGGGTACGTGCGGGTGCGCCTCACGGAGCGCCGGAGCGTGCGCAACCACCTGGGCTCCGTGCACGCCATGGCGCTGGCCAATCTGGGTGAGCTGGCGACGGGGCTCGCGCTCCTGGGCGCGCTGCCTGCCGATGTACGGGGAATCCTGGTGGGCTTCGAGATCGACTACCTGAAGAAGGCGCGGGGCCGCCTCACCGCCGAGTGCCGATGCGAGCCTCCCGCGGTTAGGGGGCCCGTGGACCACGCGGTGGCGGGCACCATCCGGAACGTTGCGGGAGACGAAGTGGCGCGCGTCCGGGCTCGCTGGCGCCTGGATCTGCGCGCCCCCGCCGGCGCCGCTCCGTCGAGGACGTCATGACGCTCCGGACCCCCCTCACCGAGCATGCGGGCATCGAGGTACCCCTCATCTGCGGGCCCATGTATCCCTGCTCCAACCCCGAGCTGGTGGCGGCGGTGTCGGAGGCGGGGGGTCTGGGTGTGGTCCAGCCCGTCTCACTCACCTACGTGCACGGGTACGGCTTCCGGGATGGCCTTCGCGCCATCCGTCGCCTCACCTCGAAACCCGTCGGGATGAACGCCCTCATCGAGGCGTCGTCGTCCACCTATCGGAAGCGGATGGAGGCGTGGCTCGACATCGCGCTGGAGGAGGGGGTGCGCTTCTTCATCACCTCGCTGGGCAAGCCGGGCTGGGTGGTGCGCAGGGTGGAGGGCGCAGGCGGCGTCGTCTACCACGACGTGACGGAGCGGAAGTGGGCGCTCAAGGCCCGGGACGAGGGCGCACACGGCCTCATCGGGGTGAACCGCCGCGCCGGAGGCCACGCCGGGCCCCTCTCGGCGGAGGAGCTCCTGGAGGAGGTGGGGGACCTGGGGCTGCCGGTGGTCTGCGCCGGCGGGGTGGCCACCCCGCCGGCGCAGACCACCGGCAGCCCCAGGTCCCCCACCTCCTCCAGGAGC
>WGEM01000193.1 GCA_015492755.1 Gemmatimonadota bacterium
AGTGGCGGAAGAGCCTCCGGCCGGTGAAGACCATGGCGATGCCGTGCGCGTCGGCGGCCGCCACCACCTCCTCGTCGCGGATGGAGCCTCCGGGCTGGACGATGGCCCGCACGCCCGCCTCCGCCGCCGCATCCACCCCGTCCCGGAAGGGGAAGAAGGCGTCGGACGCCAGCACCGAGCCCTCCAGCTCGTGGCCCGCCTCCCGCGCCTTGCGCACGGCGATCTTGGAGGAGTCCACCCGGCTCATCTGACCGGCGCCGATCCCCAGCACCGCCCCACCCCTCGCCAGGAGGATGGCGTTGGACTTCACGCCGAAGATGGCGGCCCACGCGAAGCGCAGATCGTCCCACTCCTCCGCGGTGGGCGCGCGCCGGGTGGCCACCGTCCACCCCTCGTCGGCCACACCGTAGAAGGGCGGCACCGGCGGCGTCTGCGCCAGCACCCCGCCGTACACCGAGCGGAGCATCCGCGCCGGGTGGACGCGCGCCCACGCCGCCAGGAAGGCCGCGGCGCCGTCGGCGCCTCGCGCCTCCAGGAGCGCCCGCACCGGATCGTCCTGGACGAGCTCCGCAGGATCCAGCGCTGGGTGCACCAGAAGCCGGAGATTCTTCTTGTGGGTGAGGATCTCCAGCGCCTCCGGCTCGAAGCCGGGCGCCACGATGCACTCGATGAAGAGCTCCGACATACGCCCGGCGGTATCGGCGTCCACCGGCCGGTTGGTGCTGATGACGGAGCCGAAGGCGCTCACCGGGTCAGTGGCCAGCGCCCGCATGTAGGCTTCGGCCAGCGTCTCGCCCACCGCCAGGCCGCACGGCGTGGTGTGCTTGACGATGCACACCGCCGGCCGCTCCGAGAGGGCGAAGGGCGCCAGCGAGAGGAGCGCGCCGTCCAGGTCCAGGAGATTGTTGTAGGAGAGCTCCTTGCCGTGGAGCTGCTCCAGGCTCGCCAGCCCCCGCCGGGGCTCGTCGGCGTAGAAGGCGGCGGCCTGATCGGGATTCTCGCCGTAGCGGAGCGTCTGCACCCGGGGCCAGGAGCCCTCGATGCGCTCCGGAAGGGCCCCGTCCTCCGCGCCGTCACCGCGGAGCGTCTCCTCCAGATACGCGGCGATGGCGGCGTCATACTCGTTCACGTGCCGGAAGACCTTCGCCGCCAGCCGGCGGCGGAGCGTGGCGGCGTCGGCCGCGGCGTCGCCGGCGTCCAACGCGTCCAGCACCGCGCCGTAGTCGTCGGGGTCCACCACCACCCAGACGTCCCGGTGCGCCTTGGCGGCGGCGCGGATCATGGTGGGCCCGCCGATGTCCACCTGCTCCATGGCCTCGGCGAGTGTCACGCCATCCCGCGCCACCGTCTCGCGGAAGGGATAGAGGTTCACCGCCACCAGGTCGATGGGCGCGTAGCCCTGCGCCTCCAGCGCCGCCATGTCGTCGGGGCGGTCCCGCCGCGCCAGGAGTCCGGCGTGGACGGCGGGGTGCAGCGTCTTCACCCGCCCCTCCATCATCTCGGGATGGCCCGTGACCTCCGAGACGGGCGTCACGTCGATGCCCGCCTCCCGGAGCGCACGCGCGGTGCCGCCGGTGGAGACGATCTCCCATCCGCGCTCCGTCAGCGCGCGCGCGAACTCCACGATCCCCCGCTTGTCGGAGACACTCAGCAGTGCCCTCGGCATGGTGCGTCCTTTCCCTCTGGGTGTGACGTGCGGACGCGGCCCGGCGCGCCCGTCAGTGAAGCGTGAAGCGGTCCCCCGTGAAGGGGAGCGGTGCCGGATCGGAGCCCTCGGCCACCAGGCGCGCCACGTGGTCCACGCAGGCCGGGTAGAGGCGGTGCTCCGCCTCCAGCACCCGCGCCGCCAGCGACTCCGGCGTGTCCCCCAGCCGCACGGGCACCGGCCACTGCGCCAGGATCGGCCCCCGATCGTAGACCTCGTCCACCAGATGCACGGTGGGCCCCGAGATGCGCGCGCCCGCCTCCAGCACCGCCCGGTGCACGTGGATCCCGTACATCCCCGGGCCCCCGAAGGCCGGAAGGAGCGCCGGGTGCACGTTGAGGATCCGCCGGCGGAAGCGAGCCACCACCTCCGCAGGCACCAGCCGCAGGTAGCCCGCCAGGCAGATGAGCGCCGCCCCCCAGGACTCCAGCGTCTCCAGCATCTCCTGCGCCACGTCGGCCTGAGGGCGGTCCCTGGTGGGGATGACCCGGGCCGGCAGGCCCGCCGCTTCCGCCCGCGCCAGCGCGCCGGCGGCGGCGCGGTTGGTGATGAGGCCCACCACCTCCCACGGCACCGCAGGGTCGGCGGCGTGGTCCAGGAGCGCCTGGAAGTTGGTTCCGCCCCCGGAGGCGAACACAGCCACCCGCAGCCGCTCGCTCACCGGGCGCGCTCCCTCCTCACACCAGCTCTCCGCCGTAGTGCGGCACCAGGAAGGGATTGCCTACCCGTTCGTGGCCCACCGTGGTGGCGGGTCCGTGGCCGGGGTGCAGCACCGTCGCGTCGGGGAGGGCGAGCACCTGCGTGCGGATGGAGTTCATGAGCGTCTGGAAGTTTCCGCCGGGCAGGTCGGTTCTCCCGATGGAGCCCATGAAGACCACGTCGCCCACCAGCGCCGCGCCCGTCTCCGGGGAGACGAAGATCACGTGTCCGGGAGAGTGCCCCGGCGTGAAGCGGACATCCAGCGCGCACCCGCCGAAGGTGAAGCGCTGTCCGTGCTCCAGCTCGTGCGTGGGCGGGGGCTGGGGCGGCGCCTCCAACCCGAACATGGCCGCCTGCTGCGGAATGGCCATGTACATCTCGTAGTCGGCGGGGTGCAGCCAGATGGGTACCTCGGGCCACGCGGCGCGCACCGCGCCGATCCCCTCCACGTGGTCCAGATGGGCGTGCGTCAGGAGGATGGCATCCAGACGGAGCCCCTCCTCGTCGAGCCTCCTGAGCGCCGCCGGCGCCGCCGCACCGGGATCCACCAGCACGGCGCGGGCGGTGTCGGGACACACCACCAGGTACGTATTCTCGCCGAAGTCGCCCCCGGTGAAGGTGTGGATCTTCATGGCCGCACCGCCGCCGCCCGCGGGGGCCTCGGGGCGTCCGTCAAACGGTGAACGAACTCCCGCAGCCGCAGCCGCCCGTGGCGTTGGGATTCCGGAAGGTGAAGCCCTGCCCCATGAATCCGGTGACGTAGTCGATCTCCACACCCTTGAGATACTGGGCGGAGAAGGGATCCACGAAGATGCGCACGCCCTGGATCTCCAGGACCTCGTCGTCCTCCTCGGGGCCCTCTTCGATGTTGAGGCCGTACTGGAACCCGGAGCACCCTCCGGGAAGCACCGCAACGCGCAGGCCCACGTCGCCTTCGACGCCGTGCTCGCGAATGAAGTCCTGCACTTTTTCCGCCGCCGTCGCCGTCAGGGTCATCATGGCGCCGGTACCCTCCTGCTCAGTGTTCAGGCGCGGTGTTCACGTCCGTCCGCGCCCCTCATCTACCCGCCCCGCACCCGGGTGTTTCCGGACCGGGAGTCGCCCGTCCGCGGGCGAGGGCGAAAGCTAGGGAGGCCCGAAAACCGGGTCAACGACGCGCCAGGATCCAATCCGCCGCCGCCGCCAGATCGTCCACCACCACCACCTCCGGCGGCGCCTGGCCCTCCAGCGCGCCACCGTAACCGGTGCGGACCAACATGGGCGTGCCGCCCAGCGCCCGCGCCGGCTCCACGTCGGTGAGCTTGTCCCCCACGTAGTACGACGCCGCCAGGTCCAGCCCCAGTTCGTCGGCCGCCGATTCGTACATCCCCGTGGCGGGTTTGCGGCAGCGGCACGGGCCGGTGTGGTCCGGGTGGTGCGGGCAGAAGTACGTGGCGTCCAGCCGAACGCCGCCCGCCGCAAGCTCCGCCTCCACGCGGCGCGCCACGGCGTGGTAGTCGTCCAGCGTGTAGTAGCCCCGGGCGATGCCCGACTGGTTCGTCACCACCACCAGGGCCAGCCCCGCGTCCTGCAGGCGCGCCAGCGCCTCGATGGCGCCGGGCACGAACGCCACCCCGTCCGGGTCGGCCAGGTATTCCTTCTCCTCGATGAGCGTCCCGTCCCGGTCCAGGAACACCGCCGGCCTCATGCCTCCCCTCCCGCCTCGTCCACCACACGGAGCACCGAGCGCACCACCACCTCCACGTCGCCCTCCAGGAGCGTGCGTGGATCCAGCGTGAGTCGTTCGTCGGCCACGCGCGCCACCACCGGAGGCTCCTGCTCCCGGAGGCGCCGTGCCAGCTCGTGGGGCGCCAGGCCGCGCACCTCCACCGCCACCACCGGGCCCTCCAGCGCCACCTCCGGGAAGGTGCCGCCACCCACCGCACCCGCGCCGGGGCGCACCACCGCCGCCACGGCCGGGTGGCGGGCCAGCGCCTCCGCCATCTGCCGCGCCTCCTCCTCCAGCGCTCCGGCGCTCCGGGTGATCATCTCCAGGACGGGGACCGCACGGCGGGCCCGCTCGGGGTCCCGGTAGAGCCGGAGCGTGGCCTCCAGAGCCGCCAGCGTCATCTTGTCCACGCGGAGCGCCCGGCAGAGGGGGTTGCGGCGCAGGCGCTCCACCAGCGCTCCTCGGCCCAGGACGATCCCCGCCTGGGGCCCGCCCAGCACCTTGTCGCCCGACACGCACACCAGCTCCGCGCCCGCCGCCAGCGCGTCGGCGGCCAGCGGCTCGGGGGGCAGACCCAGCGAGGCGGCGTCCACCAGCAGGCCCGACCCGAGGTCGTACACCAGGGGGACGCCGGACCCGGCGGCCAGCTTCGCCAGCTCCTGGACCGACGCTTCCTCCGTGAACCCCAGCACGCGGAAGTTGGAGCGGTGCACCTTCAGCAGGAGGGAGGCCCGCCCCTCCTCCACCGCCGCCCGGTAGTCGGCGAGGCGGGTGCGGTTCGTGCTTCCCACCTCCACCAGGCGGGCGCCGGAGCGCTCCAGGATCTCCGGAACCCGGAAGCCGCCCCCGATCTCCACCAGCTCGCCGCGGGAGACCGCCACGCCCGCACCCTCCGCCAGCGTGTTCAGCGCCAGCACCAGGGCCGCGGCGTTGTTGTTCACCACCAGCGCGTCTTCGGCGCCGGTGAGCTCCCGCAGGAGCGCCACGCAGTGGTCGTAGCGGGAGCCACGACGGCCTTCCACCAGATCGTACTCCAGCGCCGTGTAGCCCGCCGCGGCCCTCTGCACCGCCTCCAACGCTTCGGCGGCCAGCGGCGCGCGCCCCAGGTTGGTGTGGATCACCACGCCGGTGGCGTTGATGACGCGCCGGAGCGAGGGCACCGACGCCGACTCCAGCGCGCCCCGCGCCCGCTCCAGGTACCAGCCGGCACCCTCCACCGGGGCGGGCGCGGCGCCGGACGCCAGCGCCTCGCGCATCGCGTCGGCGGCGGCGCGGAGCGCTTCCACCGTGGCGGGGCGGCCGAACCGCTCCACCAGCGCCCCGGCGCCGGGCGCCGCCAGGAGGACGTCGATGGACGGAATCCGCCTCCGGGCGTCGTCGCTCATGGCCGGCGCCACCCCACACCGCCGGTGTCCGGCGGCACCGCCGCGCCCGAGGTGTCCACCGCGGCGGAGTCGGCTGCCGCGCTGTCGGGGAGCGCCTCCAGCACGATCACCGCCTCACCGCCCCCCAGCGGAATGCCGGCGATGTTCAGCACGCCCTGGACCCGCACGCGGTACGGCACGCCCCGCTCCAGCGGACGCTCCAGGAGC
>WGEM01000194.1 GCA_015492755.1 Gemmatimonadota bacterium
CCAGCGTCCCTACTGCGGAGACCGCGCCTGGCCTGGCCGCGCGCTCCACGTTCATGTGAAGGAACGGATCGAGCGGGAGCTGGACGGCCGATCATGGAGCTGGCTCGCTCAGGAGATCGGTGTGCCTCAGTCGACGCCGGCGGGTCAGGTGTGCAAGCCGAAGTTCAGCCTCGAAGTCGTCTGGCGCATCAGCAAAGTGCTGGGCATTGGCCTCGAGGAACTCCTGGATCCGCGTTGACGAAAAACGGATCGTCGTTAGGGGGTTGCATCGATACTAATGCCTATGTTTGAATGTCATGCGTGAGCTGGGGACGCCATTGCACTTAGGCATCTTCATCGCACTACTAGGTATTTCCTGTACTGACTCAGAGGAGGGCCGCAATGTCACGACGCGAAAAGCTTTGTCTGATGCTCCGCGCTGTCAGACTCCTGGGTGTGATCACGATACTCGTCATGGTGGGATCACTAGACCCGGCGTCGGCCTCGATCACGGGTACATGTAGTGATGAAATCCTCACATGTTCGACGGCTGAGGCTTGTGTGAGTGTACTGCACAACTCGTGCCGGACGTCAGATGGGTGTTTCGGCACAGTCAAATGCCGGGTGGAGTCGGAGTGCCAGGGTTACTACAATGTTGCGACAGTGTGTGATGTGGGCAGTATGAATTGAATGATACCTGCAGGAATATGATACTGGAAGAATATTGGACAGAAACCGGTAACGCCAGCGTGAGGATTCCCGCCGAGAACAGAGAGCATCGACGGGTGGACAACCGACCGCGGTGAGTATGAGTGCGACGGGGTCGGCCTTTGATCGCCAGATTCAAGTGGGGGGACGGCGTATGACCATACGGGAAGCAATCGACGTAGGGTCGTCGATATGCGTAGCGGTCACGGCAGTGGCACTGCTCGGGTTCTACATGCATGATCGAGGGAGGGAAGAAGGGGCGACATATGGTGAGGGATATGCTGAGGGATGGGAAAGGTGGCACGAGATAGCGCATCATTTCGGCTCCAGTGACGGGAGAGTAGTCGTGACGGCCTTTATGGATTTCAGCTGTCCCTACTGTCGAGCGCTGGCTCCGGTACTCGATTCCCTCATCGATCGTTTCCCCACAGAGGTGTCGTACGACTTCATTCATTTCCCGCTGCCTGGTCGGCCGGACGGGGAGAAATACGCGGTGGCTGCGGAGTGTGCGGCGCGGCAGGGAAGATTTCGCGAGATGTACCATGCGCTTTTCTCGCTTATCGAGCCAAGCGGCAAGCATGCTCTGGCAGAATTGGCCATCGAGGCGGGTGTGGCAGATATCCAGCGGTTCGAGGAGTGTATGACTTTTCCTAGCGACAGCTTCGCTCGAATAGAAGCTGGACTCTCGTTGGGGGAGAGCCTGCATGTTCGTGGTACACCAACCGTCTGGATTAACGGCCGGGAGTTCTTAGGACGCGATCTTGCTATGTTCATGAAGGAGGTGAGAAGGTTGGGAGTCAGTCACTAGGAGTATCGGTCCCACGGTCGTGGAGTCGCTTCGGGATGGGGATTCTATTGGTTGCGGGCCTCGGCTCTGCCACCGCGTGCGACGCAGCGGGCCCGGGCCACCAGATCCCCACGCACGAAGTCCGAGACAGCGGCGGTGTCGAGATCGTCCGCGCGGGCACGCCGTCCGGTGTGGCGCCGGATACGTGGGCGCTGTCTCCCACGCCCACGCTGGAGATCGGGACGGTGGAGGGTGCCGCCGCGTATTCCTTCACCGATGTGCGCGATGCGCTGTGGTTACCCGGCGGCGGGGTGGTGGTGTCGGAGGGGATGACCCGGGAGATCCGGGTCTTCCACCCGGACGGATCGCTCCGGGCCGTGTTCGGGGGCGCCGGACCGGGGCCCACCGAGTTCGGGGGGCCACCGTGGCCCGCGCTTCGTGCTCCCGATACGCTGGTGGTATGGGACCCGGGACACGCGCGGCAATCGTGGTTCACCGTGGAGGGTGCGCTCCTGCGGCAGCGGAGCCTGCGTCCCGTCGTGGACCAGCTCCACGCTGCGTACTCGTTGATGCGTGCGGTGCCGGGGTACGTGTGGCAGGTCGCTCCGGACGGTGGACTCCTCCTGCGAGGCTCCGTGGCGGGAACCCGTCGGGAGGGGGTCTATGCGAAGACGCAGTGGTTCGTCTTCCTGGACAGCGCCACCACGGCGGCCTTCGGCCCCTACCCGGCGGGCGAGCAGTACGAGGTGGCCGGGATCGCTCTTTCCAACCCTCTCGCACCCATGAGCCACGGCGTCCTGGGGCGGTCCGGCCTGCCCGTGGGGATCTCCCATCCGGAACGCCGGGAGATCCGGTTCTACGCCGCCTCGGGCGAGCTGCGACGCATTCTACGCGTACCTCTGGCCCGGATTCCCGCGAACGATTCGATTCGTTCGGTCCGTCTTCGCTCACTGACCTCGTGGGTGTCCGCGTTCCGCCTGCCTCCAGGCACCGCTCGAACGGCCGCGAATACGATGACCACGCCCGACAGCCTGCCCGCAATCTCGGCGCTCTACGATGACGGTGCCGGGCACCTCTGGGTGGGTCGAAGGACGGCGGAGCCGGAGGTGACCGAAGCATTCGACGTGTTCGATGCCGAGGGACACTGGGTCGCCACCGCCACCATCCCGCGGAATCTGGGGCGTCTCGTGCGGGTGGAGCGAGACCGTGCGCTCTTCGAGTGGCGCAATGAGCTCGGTGTCCCCTTCCTGCGCGTGCACGCCATCCGCAGGCCGGGCACGGAGTGATCCCGGCGCTGGGGCGTCATCGCTCACTCCTCGCGGACCTTGGACCGGTGCTTGGCGAACCGCCCCGACGGTGCTGGCTGGTTCGAGGCCGAAGGCTACGCGAAGCTCAAGTTCACGGTTTGCCGGAGACCTCGAACCATGAAAACCTGGGGTCATGGCGGGAACGAGGAAGGAGTACCCGGAGGCGTGGGCGCGGGAGGTTCGGTGGATATGGGAGACCGAGTCAGAGCCCAGCCCACAGTGGTCGGAGATTCGCTCGAGTTCGGGGAGGGTGGGCCGCACGGCCGAGGCGTGGACGTGTCTGCCCGCCGGGTGAGGCGCTTCCGGGCCGACGCACCCGCGGGAGCCTCGGTCCGCGCCGCCCTGATCGCCGCGCTCTCGGCCTTCGCGGGCTGCGCGGATCCCGGCGTCGCTCCCGGCTTCTCCGTCGACCCGCACGGCACCATGTTCGTCGCGGACGGCTTCGCGAAGGAGATCCGCGTCTTCG
>WGEM01000195.1 GCA_015492755.1 Gemmatimonadota bacterium
GGTCTTCCTGTCTTCGATCCTGCGTGAACGTTGTTCAGCGATTGAAACGATTCATGGCCGCCTCGATCCCCTCCGAGAGCCACACTTCCACGCCCTCGGTGAGCTCGGGCAGCAGTCCCACGACGATGTCTTCGTCCTCCTGCGGCATGGGCGAGAGCACCCAGTCCGCCAGATCCACGCCGTCCGGCGCGAGGCCCACGCCCACCCTCAGGCGCCCGTAGGCGTCGGAGCGGAGCGCATCGGAGATGGAGCGAAGTCCTTTGTGCCCGCCGGTCCCGCCGCCGGGGCGGAACCGGATCCTTCCCACGTCCAGGGCGGCGTCGTCCACCACCACCAGGAGGTCCTGCGAAGGGTCGAAGTCCTCCAGGTCCCGCAGGACCCTCAGCGCCAGCCCGCTCCGGTTCATGTACGTGGTGGGCTTCACCAGCCGCACCGGCCGCTTCGCCACCTCCCCTTCCGTCACCAGCGCCCACCTGCGGCGCTCGAAGGGCGGCATCTGCCAGTCGTAGGCCAGACGGTCCACCACCCACCATCCCACGTTGTGGCGGGTGGCGTCGTACTCCGGCCCGGGGTTGCCCAACCCCATGACCACCTTGGTGGACACGCTCCGGCGACGGCCGCGTCAGCCTTCGTCTCCGGCGGATCCCTCCTCGCCGGCTGCCTCCGGGGTGGGAGGCGCTTCCACCCCCTCCAACTCCTCCTCGGCGGCGGCTTCCTCCTCCGCCACGCGGGGCGCGGCAATGGCGCAGATGGTCTGATCGGGGTCGGTGAGGATCTCCACACCTTCCTCCACCACCAGATCGCTCACGTGGAGCGCGTCGCCGACATCCAGGCCGCTGACGTCCACCTCGATGGCCTCGGGAATCTTCGAAGGGATGCAGCGCACCTCCAGCTCGTGGATCACCTGCTCCAGCGTGCCGCCGTGGGTGCGTACGCCCTCCGGCGTGCCCAGGAGGTGGATCGGCACCTCCACATCCACCGCCACACCCTTCTGGATCCGGAGGAAATCGATGTGGAGGAGCGACTCCTTCCAGGGATGCGTCTGCACCTCCCGCACCAGCGCCGGATAGGGCGCCTTCTCGCCTTCCACCTCCAGGTCGATCACCGTGTTCTCCACGCTGATGGAGCGGAAGAGGAGTTCGGCGTCGTGGGCGTCCACCGAGAGGTGCACGGGCTCCATATCGCGGCCGTACAGCACCGCCGGCACACGTCCTGCCTGGCGCAGCTTTCGCGCCACGCCCTTCCCGGTACCTTCACGCTTGCTGGCGGCAAGCCTCGCTTCTGTCATGGTCTCGTTCTCCTGATTGTCGGCCCCCGGACGATCCGGGGCCCTTTCCCTCAGTCGTTCTCCGGAGGAATCTCGAAGAGCTGGCTCACCGACTCATTCGAGTGCACGTGATCGATGGCCTTGGCCAGCAGGTCGGCCACCGAGAGCACCTTGAGTCGGTGGAATCGCTTCTCCTCCGGAACGTGGATGGTGTTGGTCACCACCATCTCCTCCAGCGGCGCCTCCGCCAGTCGCTTCGGCGCGTCCCCCGAGAGCAGCGCGTGTGTGGCGGCGGCGTACACCGCCTGCGCGCCCCGGGCCTTCAGTGCGTGGACCGCGTTGGCCAGGGAGCCCCCGGTGTCCACCATGTCGTCGACGAGGAGGCAGGTCCGTCCTTCCACCTCACCGACCACGTTCAGAACCTCCGACATGTTCGCCTGCGGGCGCCTCTTGTCGATGATGGCGAAGGTGGCTCCCAGGCGCTTGGCGAATCCCCGCGCCATCTTCGCCGCCCCCACGTCGGGGGACACCACCACCACGTCCTCCAGCGCCTTGTCCCGGAAGTACTTCGTCAGCACGGGCGCGGCGTAGAGGTGATCCACGGGGATATCGAAAAACCCCTGGATCTGATGCTGATGGAAGTCGATGGAGATCACCCGATCGGCTCCCGCGGCGACGATGAGGTTGGCGCACAGCTTGGCCCCGATCGCCACCCTGGGCTGATCCTTCCGGTCCTGACGTCCGTACCCGAAGTACGGGATGACGGCGGTGACCCTCGCCGCCGACGCCCGCTTCGCGGCGTCGATGAGGAGGAGCAGCTCCATGATGTTATCCGCCGGAGCGCAGGTGGGCTGGACGATGAAGACGTCCCTGCCCCGGGCGTTCCGGTCGATGCGGACGAAGATCTCTCCGTCCGCGAACTCCTTGATCGTCGCGCCGTCCGGGCTCGTCCCGATGAGCGATCCGATCTCCACCGCAAGGGGCCGGTTCGCCCGTCCTGCGAGCAGGAGGAGCGGTCCCCGCTGGTAGGTGTCGTCCATGGTGTGCGCGTGGGCGTCCCGGGTGCTTCGGATGGCGTTCCGATCGACAGCCCGAAAAGCTAGAGAGACGGCCCCGAAGGGTCAACGCGGTACGCCACCCGGAAGGTGCGCCGCCGCTCCACCGGAGCACGCGTCGCCGTGTGGAGCGTGAGGGTGATCTCGTACGTCCCGGGCTTCAATCGGCTCAGATCCATCTGCAGCGCCTCGAAGTGCGGACGCGGCTCCGAGGGCGCCGGCACCTCCCAGGCCGGCGCCGCCGCCTCTGCCCGACCCACCAGCCGCAGCGCCTCCCCCAGCCTCCGCAGGAGCCCCCGGTCCCGGCGCCGGACCGTTACCTCGAAGCGCATGACCTCCGGCCTGAACCCGAGGCCCGACACCTCCCACGCCACCGCCAGCGGCTGCCCGGAGCCCAGCACCGTCCCCGGCCACGCCCGAGCCACCGCCTCCTCCAGCGACGCCGGGCCCGTGCCGGTACCCCACGGAGCCAGGAGAAGCAGATCCGAGAGCGTAGGGAGATCTTCCAACACCTTCGGGGCCTCCAGCCCCTGCCGGAGGCGCCCCGCGCGGCGGGCCGCGGGGCTCCAGACCTCCACCGACGCCACGTACGCCCCCGGAGGGACACGAACCGTCAGCGATCCCGGTCCCACACCGGGGTGCCGGACCCGCCGTACGACCGCTCCACCGGGGGTGGCCAGCACGAGCCCGGCGGAGCTCCCGGCGTCCGTGTCGCGGGCGTCGGCGGCGGGGCGCCAGGGTACCGGGTGGCGATGCATGGCGTGCCGCGTGGTGTCTTCCGGGAGCGCCACCGTGGCCACCACCACGGTTCCGTCCAGGCGCGGGAAGCGCGCCAACTGGGCGTCCATCGGAAGGAAGACGGGCGCGTACGCCGGCGCGTAGAGACTCCGCGGTCGGCTCCGGTGGGCGCGCAGCTCCTCGCGGGAGGCACCCGCCGGCCGGCGCAGCGCCGAGCCCGGCGGCATGAAGTCGCGGCCCTTGGGGTGCTTGTGCCCCACCACGAGGCCCAGCGAGGCGAAGTCGCGCGTGGGGGAGCGTTCCCACCCCAGCTCCCAGCCGTGGCGGACGGTGAGTTCCTCCAGGTCGTCGCCCCACCGGATTCCGTACGGATTGCGGGCTCGGCGGCGGATCTCGCTCACCGTCCAGCGGGCATAGTGCTCCGTACGGCGATCATTTCCGTCCAGGATCCACAGCGGGTCCGCCAGCGCCCAGAGGCGAGCCAGCGCCGCCGCGAGGGAGTCGGGTGAGACGGCGGCAGCGGCGTCCAGGATCCGGCGGGCGTCCCGGTCCACCGCGCGCCGGGGCACGCGCCAGCGGTGAGCCCGTTCCGGCTCCATGCCCGCCAGAGCCCGGCGGAAGGCCGCCTCCGCGTCCACGGTGCGCCCCAGAGCGTGGAGCGCGAGCCCCTCCAGAGCCGCGCACCACCAGGGCGACGCGCCGTTGCACGCCGCGGCGACGTTCCGGGCCTCCGCCCACCGGCCGGCCTCGCCGCGGTACCAGACGCGCTGGCCCAGGAGCCAGTCGTCGGCCGGCAGGATACGCTGGGCGCTGTCCAGCGTCGCCAGGAGTTCCTCGCGCCGGGCGACGATCCGCGGGTCTTCGGGCTGCGGAGACCAGTCGCCCTCGTCGTACCACGAACAGAAGCGGCCCACGCGCTCGTCGCAGGTGCCCGTCGCACCGCCCAGCGTCACGGGGAGAAAACGTACGCGGGCTCGCTCGAACCGCGCCTGGGCCGCCCGTGCGGCGCCCAGGACGTCGGAGGTGTCCGCCGGGACGGGGGGCTCCACCTGGGCACCTCGCTCCACCGCCTGGGCGAGGCCTCCCGCCGGAGCCGCGGCCAGCGCCAGGGCCACGCCCAGGGCCGCAACGGGCCGAGGGGAAAACCATTGGCCCGGGTGGACTCGAACCACCACCGCCGGTTCCAAAGACCGGTGTCCTGCCATTAGACGACGGGCCATCCGCCACACGCTAGCCGAGGGGCCCGGCCGGTTCAAGGGCACCCATCAGGACTTCCCGCGCACCACCTCCGGCACGCCGGGCAGGGTTCGGGTTCCCACGAGGGTCATCCCCTGCCGGCGGCAGGCCTCTTCCAGCGCGCCTGCATCCACGCGACCCTCCGGGTCCAGACCGAAACACGCGCCCCCACTGCCGGAGAGTAGCGTGGCGGCGCAGCCGGCGCGCTCCAGGAGTTCCAGCGCCGCCCGCACCTCGGGGTGCGCGGCCGCCACCACATCCTGGAAGTCGTTGCGCGCCTCTGCCGCCACCCGGGCCCACGTGTCCGCGTGGGCGCCCGAGCCGGTGGTGCGCCCTTCATCCTCCGTGGCGGGCGGGCGACGGAGCGCACCGTACGCCCAGGCGGTGGAGACGTGCACCGCCGGCAGCACGAGCCATAC
>WGEM01000196.1 GCA_015492755.1 Gemmatimonadota bacterium
GATGGGGCTGGCGGGGTCCGCGATGATACCCCGGTGCACGGAGCCCGGGGCGATGAGGTCGTCGTGCTCCTCCACGTTGATCCCGGTGGTGATCCCGTACTCGGGGAAGAGGGTGGTGGTGGATCCTTCCACGATGAGGGTGCCGCCCTCCTGGACGAAGCGGGCCAGCTCCAGGAGACCCTCGAGCCCCATCCCGCCCCGGATGTCGTCGCTGGAGTCCTGACGGCCCAGGTTGGGCGTGCGGTCGGTGCGCTTGTAGGGGAGGGGCAGCTCGCCCCGCATGGCGATGCCCCGCACCTGGCTCCGGGCGTCGCCGCCCACGTGGGGGAAGATGATGACGTCGTACCGGTCCCGGAGGTTGCCTTCCCGCAGCCTCCTGTCGGCGAAGTAGGTGTAGGGCACGCCGTAGTGATCCAGGGCTCCCCGGACCCACCCCTCGTCCTGGGTACGCTGCCAGGCGTGCACGTAGCCGATGCGGGGCACGTCCAGCTCGTGGGTGGGCACGTCCGGGGCGTTGCGGGTGGCCCGGGCCCTGAGGCCCAGCTCGGTGATGGCGGGCTCCAGCGCCGCCCGGTCGGCCTCGGGGATGATGACGGCGCCCGCCCGGTAGGTGTGTCCGTCCAACTGGAAGTCCTCCTCCGCTGCCAGCATGCGCACCCCGGCGTGCCGGAAGCGGAAGGTCACCAGAGCGTTGTCGGTGGTGTGCTCCACCACCAGCGTGCCGCCCCGTCCCGTCACGGCGCCGGCGGGCCGCACCGGTTCGGTGATGGGAGACATGGCCTCCTCCAGCACGGCCGGGTCCTCGATGGCTTCAAGCTCGAGGTTCCGCTGGAGCTGGAAGGTCCAGCCCGTGTCGTCGTACGGCCGGGGGTTGTCCAGGCTGAACGACTGCAGCGAGAAGTACATGTCGGCCAGCGTCCGGTACGGCTGGTCGGCCCGGACGATGTAGTCGCCCTCGCGCACCTGGACGCCGCCCAGCTCGAAGTCGCTGTCGGCCCGGTGGAACTCCAGTCCCTGGCGCATGAGGTCGTTCACCGCCTGGGCGGCGTCGGCCCGCCGGCGCTGTTCGGCGGGGATCACCCAGGCCCGCACCGGCCCGTCCTTCCCCTTCTGCACCGACCGGACGTTCTTCAGCCAGTAGTTCTCCAGGAACCACGCGGCGTGGTCCGCCGTACTTCAGGCTGAAGAGGACAGCCGACTCCTGGATGTTGGTGTTGTTCCGCGGGCCCCACTCGATGGTGGACAGAGGCGGATTGGGCCGGTACCACTCCCGGCTGGTGGTGCGGCTGCTGGCCCGGATGGTCCGGGTATCGGGACCATAGCTGGCCACCTCGTAGAAGCGGCCGGTGGCGTTGTGGGCGTGGGCGATGGTGAACATGTAGTTGGGCGTCCACCCGTCGTAGAAGTTGTACGTCCACACGCCGGGCACGCCCCGCTTCGTCAGCTCGAGGACGTCGTTCTGGGCCAGCACCCACCACTCGCCGATGGTGATGGCGTCGAAGGCCTCGTTGTACGGACCGGTCCCGGTGGAGGCGTACAGATAGGTGGACGACTCGTGCAGGTCGTGCATCACCGTCGGCTTCCACTCCATGTAGAGCCGGTTCACGTTCTGCGTGAGCTGGAGCATCTGGCCGATGGCGTCCCGGTTGTTGTCATGGGCCACGTACTTGCCCCAGTACATGAGCGGGAGCCGCGCCTCGCCCTCGGGGCGCTCCTTGTTGAAGTAGTAGCGGTCCACCTGCTTCTCCCGGCCGTCCACCTCGATGACCGGAGTGATGAAGACGATGAGGTTCTCGCGGATGGCGCGGATGAAGTCGCCCTCGTCCACCACCAGACGGTACGCCAGCTCCTGCAGCATCTCGGGCCCGCCGGTCTCCGTCGAGTGAATCCCGCTGGTGAGCCAGTAGATGGGGCGGGCCGGGCCGTCGATGAGGGCGCGGGCCCGCTCCTCCGTGGTGGTGCGGGGGTCGGTGAGCTCGGCGAGGTAGCCCCGGTAGCTGTCCAGATCGGCGATGGCCTCCTCGTCGGCGATGGCCATCACGATCATCTCCCGCCCCTCCTCGGTGGTGCCGATGCTCCAGACCTTCGCCCGGGGGGAGGCGTCGGCCACCGCCCGCAGGTAGCGGTGGATGTCGGCGGCGTAGGTGAGCTCTCCGGGGGTTCCCACGATGCGGCCGTGGAAGTCCAGCGGGGTGGGGACGGTCTCCGATGCCGGCAGGTAGCTCACCAGCTCGGTGGTGATGCGCTCGTCCTGCAGGTACTCGGCGATGAGCCGGGTGTACTCCTCGTCGACGGGCTGGGAGGCGCGGAGCTGGGCATGCGCCTGAGGCGAGGCGCCCGCCGGCCCGGAGCGCACCTGGGCGGATCCGGTCCCTGCGGTCCCCGCCTGGGCGCCGGCCGCTGCCGGGAAGGTGACGACCGCCGACGCGAGGAAGGCGAGGACGGCGTGGACGGGTGCGGGGCGGAACCGGGCGCGTGCCATGGGAGACTCCTGGAGATGGGTGCCGGGTCGGGAGCTTCGCGGCACCGGACCCTTCCGGTGCCCGGGACTTGCCCCCGCCCGGAGCCGGTGGCACCGTGGCGCCACCGGTCTCCCCACACCCTCCGCCCATGTCCCTGTCGCTCCCCACTCCTGTAC
>WGEM01000197.1 GCA_015492755.1 Gemmatimonadota bacterium
CCACCGTCGCCTGGCCATCGGCATGGGCCTGGCCGGTCTGGTGGCCTTCGCCGGCGGAGCCGGCTTCGAGCCGGTGGCGGCCACGCTGGCGGCGGCGGCGCTGGTGGGCGCGCTCTTCTGGCAGCCGGACGCCGTCGTCTCGGACCGGCTGGAAAAGGTCCTCCTCCCGGTAGCCACCGTCCTGGTGGTGCGGGCTCTGATCCATGTCTCCGTCATCCGCGACGACGTGGTCATCCCGGTGGTGGACCTCCTCCTCCTCCTGATGGCGGCGGAGGCGTACCGGGACCTGGAGTCGGCCAACGACGTGCGGCTCTACGCGCTCTCCTTCGCGCTCATCCTGGCGTCCACCGCCTACCGCCCGGGCATCGTGTTCCTGGTGGCCTTCCTGGCCTACGTAGGACTCTCGACGCTGGCGCTCATGGTGGGCCACCTCCGCAGACGGGCCGACCTGCACGGCGTTCGGGAGATTCCCGTGGAGGGCGGACTCATGGCCACCACCGGGCTCCTCTCCGGGGTCATCATGCTGGTGGCGCTGGTGGTGTTCGTCACCTTCCCCCGCGTCTCGCAGGGGTGGGCGGGCCGCGGCGAGGTGCTGGCCACCTCCATCGCCGGGTTCAGCGAGGAGGTCTCGTTGGGGTCCTTCGGATCCAGCATCCGCACGAACCCGGAGATCGTGCTGCGGGTGGAGTTCCCCGCCGGGCGCCCCGCCGACATCGCGTCACTGCACTGGAGGGGGCGCTCCTACGACCGCTTCGACGGGGTGCGATGGACCCGGTCGCGCCGCCTCCCGCCCTCGGCGGGGCCCACCCGCTGGTACGCCGAGCGCTGGCCCGGACCGGTGCTGGAGCAGCAGATCTTCAGCGCGCCGCTGGACGTGCGGGTGCTCTTCGCGCCCCACCCCGTCCTGGACATCCGGCCCACCAACGGCATCCAACCCCTCTTCGACAACGCCGGCGACTTCGAGTACTGGGGCAACGCGGCGCCCGCCTACCGGGTGATCTCCAGGATAGGACGCCCTCCGGCGGAGCGGCTTCGTGCTGCCGAGGAGGGCTACACGCCCTCAGACCGCTATTACCTCCAGCTCCCCCGGAACCTCGACCCGCGCATCGCCCAGTTGGCGGACTCCATCACCCGCGGACTCCGGACCCGCTACGACAAGGTGGTGGCGGTGGAGCGGTGGCTGCAGAGCCTCACCTACACCCGCGACCTTCCCGCCACCGCCCGGGACGCCACGCTGGAAGCCTTCCTCTTCCGGCGACGTGCCGGCCACTGCGAGTACTTCAGCACCGCCATGGCGGTGATGCTCCGCACGCTGGGCATCCACGCCCGCAATGTGAACGGCTTCCTGGGCGGCGAGTGGAGCCAGTTCGGCGACTATCTGGTGGTGACGCAGAACGCCGCCCACTCCTGGGTGGAGGTGTGGTTCCCCGGCTACGGCTGGGTGACCTTCGACCCCACGCCCGCCGGCGCGGCGGTCACCGAGACCGCCACCGCCTGGTTCTGGCCGGGGCGCATCTTCTTCGACGGACTCCAGCACCGCTGGAACAAGTGGGTGCTGGACTACTCGGTGGAGGACCAGATCGGCCTCTTCTCCGGCTGGGGTGAGTTCTTCCAGCGGCGGGAGGAGGCCGGCGGGCCCGCCGGCGGACCCTCTACCACCCGGAGCCGCCCGTACCTCCTGGCGCTGGGTCTGCTGGCGCTGGTGGCGCTGGCGCTCTACGTCGGTCGCCTGCGGGGCACCGTACCGCCGGAGAGCCGCGCCTACCTCCGACTCCGCGCCGCCGCCGGACGGGCGGGCCTGGACGTGCCCCCCGGCCTCACCCCGCTGGCGCTGGTGGAGCGCATCGGCCGGGCGGCGCCGGCGGCGGCGCCCCACGCCCGGGCGGTGGTGGACGCCTACCTCCGGGTACGCTTCGGCGGCCAGGCCGCGGGCGAGGAGGAGCGCCGGGCGCTGGCGGCGCGGCTGCGCCAGGCCCGCAGGGCGCTCCGCACCGCCGCCGGCGGCACCTCGAAGAGCGTGACGACCGAGCCCACCCTTGGTATCGTGCAGGGATGACACCCGACGCCAGACCCTCTCCCGGACTCCACATCGCCACCGTGGCCCACGACGGCCGGCTGTGGGACGCCTACCTGGAATTCGAAGAGGACCCGCGCCGGCTGGACGTCTACCGGGGCCGCATCCGCTTCGACCCCGCCGACTCGGTGGACTTCGAGGAAGTCCACCCCCGCACCACGGTGATCATCATCGAGGAGAGCTACGACGCGGCGGTGGCCAAGGCCCGATCCTTCGACGAGCGGGTCCTGGAGGCCATGCTGCGGTCGGCCCTCCCGGAGCCGGACTGAGTCCGGCCCCTCCGCACCTCGGGTCGGACGCCTACGCCTCCCGCACCCAGCGCCAGAGCTCGGGGAGCGTCGGCCGCTTGCCGGTCATGAGGATCCCCACCTTGTAGATCCGCCCCGCCAGCCAGGCGATGACCAGCAGCGCCAGCGCCATGAGCGCGTAGGAGAGCGCGATCTGCCAGACGGGCACGCCTCCGCCTGCCACCCGCCCCCACATGAGGATGGGTGAGAAGAGGGGGAAGAGGGAGAGCCCCGTGGAGAGCGGCGTCATGGGATCCTGGATGACCTGCATCACGAAGACGATGGGCACCACCAGGAACATCACCACCGGGAACTGCGCCTGCTGTGCCTCCTCCTCGGTGCTGCACATGGCGCCCACGGCGGCGTAGAGGCCCGAATACATGAAGTAGCCGAAGACGAAGAAGCCGAAGAAAAGCACCGCCATCCCCATGCCGGGGAGCGCCTCGCGGATGTTCTGGAGCTCCGCCACCTCCGGGCGCGCCGCCACCAATGCCGGAAGACCCACAGCCGCCAGGAGCACCGCCGTTCCGATCCACACCGCGATCTGCGTCAGACCCACCGCGCCCACGCCGATGATCTTGCCCAGCATGAGATGCCACGGATCCATGGCGGAGATGATGATCTCCACCACCCGATTGGTCTTCTCCTCCAGCGTGGCGCGCATCACCGCGATGGCGTACAGGAGGATCACCATGTAGAGGAGGAAGGCGCCCAGATACGCCACGAGGAAGCGGGGATCGTCCTCGTCGGCCCCCTCCGTGGTGAGACGCTCCACCTTCAGGTTCTCGCCGGAGAGGAGCGAACGGGCGTCCACCCCCTGCGCCTCCAGCAGGTACTCCAGCGCCGAGCGGGTCACCGCCTCCTGCAGCGCGAGGCGCCGGATGGCGGAGGGCGGATCGTTGGCGAAGAGCGTCGCCTCCCCCGTCTCCAGCGTCAGCTCGTCCAGCACCAGGAAGCCCCCGATCTCTCCGTCCACCGCCTTCTGGCGGAGCTCCACCGTCACGTCGGGTCTCCGGGCTTCCCGCTGCACGGTGTAGCCGGCGCGCTCCAGACGGGGCGCCACCCGCTCGTAGAGCACGTCCGTGGCGTCCACCACCGCCAGGACCCGGTCGCTCTCCTGGCCACGCGCCATGAGATACACCGGTAGCACGGTGAGGGCAATCATGAGGAGCGGCCCACCCACCGTGGCGATGACGAACCACTTCGACCGGACCCGCTGGAGGTACTCGCGGCGGATCACCGCCCACACGTTCGCCCACATCATGCACCTCCCCCGGCCCGGAACGCTTCCGGCACGCCGGCGTCCACCGCCGCGTCGGTACCCGCGTGACGCACGAAGATCTCGTGCAGCGTGGGCTCCACCAGGTCGAAGCGGAGGATGCGCACCCCCGCCTCCACGCCCCGCCTCAGGATGGCCTGCGGGTCGGCGCCCGGCCGTAGCACCAGGTGCAGCCCGTCGTCCCGTTCCTCGATCCGTTCCACCTCCGGCCCCTTCAACCAGTCGTCGGGGCCCTCGAACTCCACCGCGACGTCACCCTTGCGTTCGCGAGCCTTCAGCTCCTTCAGCTCCGCGTCCAGAACCTTCCGGGCGCGGGAGATGAGGCACACCCGCTCGCAGAGCTGCTCCGCCTGATGCATGAGATGGGTGGAGAAGAGCACCGTGGTGCCCCTGGCGCGGAACTCCCGCACGATTCCCTCCAGAACGTCCTGGTTGATGGGGTCCAGACCGCTGAAGGGCTCGTCCAGGATGAGGACCTCCGGGTCGTGAAGGACGGTGGAGATGAACTGCACCTTCTGGTGCATCCCCTTGGAGAGTTCGTCGGTTTTCTTGTCCGCCCACTCCCCCAGACCCAGGCGCTCCAGCCATTCGCTGGCCCGCCGGCGCGCCTCGGAGCGCCGCACGCCCCGGATCTCCGCCAGGAACACCAGGAGCTCCAGCACCTTCATCCTCCGGTAGAGCCCGCGTTCCTCCGGGAGATAGCCCACCCCTTCGCGCCGCGTCTGCTCCGGCTCGGCGCCCAGGAGCTCCACCTGGCCTTCGTCCGGGTGCAGGATCCCCATGATCATGCGGATCGTGGTGGTCTTTCCCGAGCCGTTGGGTCCCAGGAGCCCGTAAATGACACCCCGGGGGACCTCCAGGTCGAAGTGGTCCACGGCGGTGTGGCCGGCAAACCGTTTCGTGACGCCGCGAAGGCGCAGCGCATGTCCGTTGCTGTGCATGGAAGCCACGGTTGAGAGCGAGAAAGATGACCGGACGGCGCCGGAAGATGCCGCGGATCATACGGAAGAAACAGTCCGCTTCCTTCACCCGGGCGCCCCGCTTCGCGCAGGCGGTGCGCCAGGGCGAACCCGGTGAACTGCGCGGGGGTACAGAACACTTTGCGCAGCGGTTAGATTTGTGGGCTCTGGACTGAACCTTCTGGGAGGGAGCATATGGCCATCTACCGGACGCTTTACTACACGGATGTGACGGTCGGCGTCGGTGGGCGGGTGACGATTCCGCAGGACATGCGCGAGGAGCTGGGCATCGAGGAGGGTGACACGCTCACGGTGCGTGTCGAGGAGAACCCCAAGGGCGGCCGCCAGATGGTCATCTGGCGCTCCGAGCAGCAGGAGGAAGACGAGAACGCCTGACGGCGCGGTGGCGCATCAGAGCGCCGGAGCCTCCAAATCCACCCAGCGTACCAAGTCCCTGAGGGGTCCGCCGCCGTCGTGGTGCCACCACGCCGGTGGGAAGGGCACGGCCTCCAACGGCGCGACGCGGCACACGCCCACCCTGCCCAGAGACCGGGCCAGAGCCTCCCTCCTGGCGCCTTCGATCCCGGCCACGCCCACGGTCTGCAGGTGCGCCCCGTCCTCCCGCAGCCGCGCCGCCAGACCGGCGTCCCCTTCCACCTCCTCCACCCGCACCACACGGCCCGTCAGCCCCCTCTCCTCCAGATGGCGCCGGGGGTCGTGGATGACGGTCCAGCCGGCCCCCTCCCCGTGACGCATCCAGACGGGCGCCCCCGCCGCAGCCAGGATCTCGGCGCTCCCACGGAGCTGCTGGAGCCGGGCCGACTCCTCGGGCGAGGGCGACCCCGACGGGAGTTCCGCCTCCAGCGCCTCCAGCGCATCGGCCAGCGCCACGGCAAAGCGTCGCCCCCCGTCCGTCCCTGAGGATTCCACGAAGACGGTCAGGGGAGAGACGCATCCCCGCTGGTCGAAGACCGCCACCGCCCGGGCGGCGGCTCCCGCGGTACGCCGGAGTTCCTCGGGGGAGCGGCAGACCTCCACCGCCACGTAAGCCACGCTCCAGCGGTGGTGATACGCCACGAGGCGCGTCGTGACGGGCGTGCGCCGCCGGATGGCCTCCACGGTGCCGTCCCCGCCGTAGACCACCACCCGCTCCGCCCGAGCCAGCGCCGCGTCCAGGAGCTCCTCCCGCTCCGGAGGCCAGTAGATCACCGCCGCCGCCCGGGCCAGCTCGGCGTCGACCTCGGCGAGCCCCCGCAGGAAGAGGGAAGGGAGGGTCCGGTCGCCCCGTCCCGGCTTGATGAGCGTCGGCGCCTTCACCAGGAGCGCCCGGATCAGCGCGTTCACCCCCACTCCGGGAACGCTCCCCGACACCACCTGCACCAGCGGGCACGGCCCCACCGCCCGGGTGCGGCTCTCCCCCACGTGGTTCGCGAATCCGTCCAGGACTCCGGGATCTCCGAATTCGGCACGGAGGAGCGTGGCGAGCCGATCCGCCGTCCAGTCGCGCGCCATCCCGTCCAGCACCACCTCGGCCATGGGGGCGCTGAGCCCCGACGCTCCCGGCAGCGCCTCCAGCGCTTCGCGCCGCAGGGGGTCGGCGGGGTCGGCGAAGCGCGCGCCCACACCGCCCAGGACCCGCGCCACCTCCCGCGCCTGCCGCGCCTCCAGCGCCTCCCCGGCTGCCTCCAGCGCGTCCAGCCCCGCCTCGAGTTCCCGCACGGTGGGCGCGCTCACCGGCGGGCACGCTCCATGAGGTCGTCCATGGCGCGGGAGCAGCCGCGGGGCTCCGACCCGGGGAAGCGCCCCAGCAGGGTGAGGCGTCCCCCCTCGAGACGGCCCACGTCCTCGGTGAGGACGTGCGCCACCGACCCCGCGTTGGCCAAATCGTACAAGCAGAGGATGCCCTCGCGTCCCTCCGGCACCTCCTCCAGCGTGTCCGGGTCCAGCGCCCGCACCGCCAGCCAGGGAGGCGCCACGTGCCCCACGCCGCCCCTGGCGTACATCTGCGAGAGGAGTTCCGTCATCCCGTACTCGTTCACGATCTCTCCGGCCTCCACGCCGGTGGCCGTGGCCAGGGCCTCGTAGAACTCCTCCCTGGGCACCTCCCGGGCACGCCCCTTGAAGCCGCCCGTCTCCATGATCCTGCTCCCTGCGGGCAGCGGCCCCAGGCGCACGCCCGGCTCGTCCAGGGCATGGACGAAGGCGAACGCGGTTCCCAGCAGGAGCACCGGCTCACCGGACTCGTGCGCCGCGTCCAGCGCCGCCGCCAACCCGGCGCTGTCCAGACGGCCGGCGCCGTCCACCACCCACGCGCACGCCGACGCGAAGGCCTCCGCCGCCATCCCCACCATACGGGAGAGGGACGACGCTGGCGCGTCGGCGGGGGAGGGAGTGAGCGAGATGAAGCGCGCCCGGCCCGCGTCGGGAAGCACGTGCGCCCGGAAGTTGGGGAGCGCCGACGCCCGGTAGAGCGCCAGCGAGGGGACGAAGTGCCGGCCCCGCCGCCGGGGGCCCTCCCGGGTGCCGCTGGTCTCGAAGACCGCCTCCGCGCTGCGGGGATC
>WGEM01000198.1 GCA_015492755.1 Gemmatimonadota bacterium
ACGCACACGGCGTCTCGGGGATCCGCCCCCGCCCCAGGCACGCCGGGCAGGGTCGGTTCACCGCGAATCCCCCCTGACCGAAGGAGACCGTCCCCGATCCGCGGCACTCGGGACAGGTCTTGAGGTCGGTGCCCGGCTTCGCGCCCGTGCCGTGACAGGTGGCGCATTCCTCCGTGATGGCCACCTGAATCGGGATCTTCCCCCCCTTCACCGCCGTGAGGAACGGAATCTCCACCACGTACTCCACGTCCCGTCCTCGCTCGGCGGCACGCTTCCGGCCGCCTGCGGCACCGCCTCCCCTGCGACCCAGGTTGTCGAAAAGGGAGCTGAACAGATCGGAAAGGTTCCCGAATCCACCGCCCAGGTCATCGAAGGAGAACGCCGTTTCCGCACCCATGCCCGCGCCTCCACCCGGACGGGCTCCCGCCCCACCCCGCGCGAAGCCGAACGCGCCCAGGCGGCGCATCTGGTCGTACTGCTTCCGCTTCTCCTCGTCGCTCAGCACCGAATACGCTTCGCCGATTTCCTTGAAGCGCTCCGCCGCCTGCGCGTCGCCGGGGTTGGCATCGGGGTGGTACTTCTTCGCCAGCTTGCGGTAGGCCTTCTTGATCTCGTCCGCGGTAGCCTTCTCGCTGACGCCGAGGATCTTGTAGTAATCCTTGTTGGGCGCTGCCATCGATGACCTCGGTCAGCTTCAGTCGTACTTGTGCACGCTCACCCGCGCCGGACGCACCAGGTGGCCTTTCAGCGCGTAGCCCTTCTGCAGGACCGACGCCACCGTCTCGTCCTTCTCTTCGGATTCGGTGGGCACCCGCATCATCGCCTCCATACGGGCCGGGTCAAAGCGCTCACCCGCGGGATCGATCATCTCCACGCCGGCGTCGCGCAGCGCCCGCACGAACTTCTTCTCCACCAGGTCGATGCCCTCCATGATGGCCTCCACTGTGGCGTTGCTCAGATCCATCTCCGCCACACGGTGCAGGTCGTCCAGGACATCGAGGAGCTTGGCCACCAGGTCCGCCTGCGCGCGCGACCACGTCTCCAGGCGCTCCTGTTCCACGCGGCGCCGGAAGTTGTTGAACTCGGCGGCCAGGCGGAGGTGACGGTCGTTGAGTTCTTCCAGCTCCCGGCGGAGGCGCTCCACCTCGTGTTCCTCACCCGCAGCCCCGGCGGACTCGCGCTCGGCCTCCGGGGTTTCCGCGGCGGCCGTCTCCGGCACGTCCTGCTCAGGCACGGAATCCTGTTGCGTCTCGGGCTCCCGCCCGTCGTGCTTCGTTCCGCTCATATGTCCTCTACGTCCTCGACTCGGCGTACGGTGGGTCTCACGTGGATCACGCGGCGAGCACGCCGCGCGCGGCCTACAAGATACCACGGCGACGCGCCGGGAGTTCAGCTTCCGCCGCCCCCGCTCCCGTTTCGAAGGGCCCTGAACACCCTCCAGAGCGCCGCCTGGGCGGCGCGGGCGCGCACCTCGGCGCGGTCACCCGGAAGGTGGAGCCGGCGCGCCTCCTCTCCCCCTGCGTCGGTGGACACGGCAATCCAAACGGTACCCACCGGCTTCTCCGGCGTGCCCCCTCCGGGTCCCGCGATGCCCGTCACGCCCACGCCGACGCTGGCCTCGAGGCGCGCGCGCACGCCCCGGGCCATCTGGCGCGCCACCGGCTCCGATACGGCGCCGTGGGCCGCCAGGTCGGACGATGCCACACCCAGGAGCTCCTCCTTCACCCGGTTCGCGTACGCCACCACCCCGCCCACGAACACCTCCGAGGAGCCCGCGTGATCGGTGAGGCGCTTCGCCACCAGCCCGGCGGTACAGCTCTCGGCGGTGGCCAGCGTCGCCCCCGCCCGCCGCAGCGCCTCCAGCACCGCCTCCGCCAGATCGCCGGAGGGTGCGTCGAAGCGCCAGGGCGCCACGACGGGTGCCAGCAGGCCCTCCACCCGATCCAGGATCCGGTTCGCCTCCTCCTCGTCCCGCGCCCGCGCGGTGACGCGGAGGTCGACGCCCGTCACGTCCGGAAGGAACGCCAGCGTCGCGACGTCACCCAACGCCCGGGCCAGCTCCGGCACCCGCTGGGCGATGAGCTCCTGCAGCCGGGATTCGGCGATGGCGGTGGTGTGGATCACACGGTGGCGCGCGGGCCGGAGCCTGCCCTCGAAGCGTGACCGGAGCCGCGGCTCCACCTCAAGCGCCCAGATGCCCTTCATCTCCCGCGGGACGCCCGGGAGGAGGACCACCCACCGTCCCTCCGACTCCAGGAGGAGCCCCGGAGCCGTGCCGTGGGGATTCTCCAGCACCTCGGAGCCCTCCGGGACCATCGCCTGCGAGCGGTTCGGTTCCGGGAGCCGACCCATGCCCCTCGCTTCGAAACGGCTCCGCAGGCGCTGAAGGCGTTCCTCGTCCAGGCGGAGCGGCCGACCCACGACCTGCGCCACCGCCTCGCGCGTGACGTCGTCCTCCGTAGGGCCCAGTCCACCCGTGACCACCACCACTTCCGCGTCCACCAGCGCCTCGCGCACGGTGCGGCCGATGGCGTCGCGCCGGTCTCCCACGGTGGCGCCGCGCACCACGCGGATGCCCAGGTCCGACAGGGCGCGCCCCAGCCAGGCGGCATTGGTGTCCACCGTCCGGCCGAGGAGCAGCTCCTCGCCCACCGAGATGAGGATCGCCGCCGGAGCGCCTTCGCCGGGTTCCGCCGGGTTCATGGGTTCGCTGACGGCCGGCCGGGCACCGGCCTCACCCCCGAAGCCCCACCACGGAGCGGTACGACCACAGGTAGTCCAGCATCGAATACACCGTAAGGATGAGTGCCAGAAGCAACGTCAGCCCCACCCACGTCGTGTGGATGCGCTCCCAGATCATCCACCCGACGGTGTCCTCCCAGCCCCGCGCCGCGGCAGTGAGCCTGAGGGGGTACCAGAGCAGCAGTCCGCCCACGAAGAGGTTCTGCATGAGTGCCTTCTGCTTCCCCGAGCGGCCGGCGGGAATCACCACGCCGCGCCGCGCCGCGTACGACCGGAACACCGTGATGAAGACTTCCCTGCCGAACACCACGATGAGCACCCATTCGGGAAGCCGGCCCCAGTACGGAATGAGCTCGTACTCCACCCCGCGATGGGAGATGATGTAGAAGGGGATGAACGTGGCGAAAAGGAGAAGCTTGTCCGCCAGAGGATCCAGGAGCTTCCCGATGTCGGTGATGAGATCGTAGCGACGCGCGAGGTATCCGTCCCACACGTCGGAGAGGGCCGCCGCCAGAAAGACCACGAACGCCCAGAACCTCGCCGCGACGCTGGGGGAGAGCGCCAGCACCCCCACCAGCGGAGCCAGCCCGATACGGACGACGGTGATGATGTTGGGGAGCGTAAGGCGGTTCTGTGCCAAGGGGACGTCCGAGGCTGCGATCAGGAAAGCGCTTTGACGACCATCTTGCTCACGCACGAGAGCGTCTCGAACACACCCTTACCTTCGATGGCGATGGCCTCGAAATCGGGCACACCCATGGGATTGATCTGGGCCCGGAGCTCCTCCACCGAGAGGATGTTCGGCATGTCGCGCTTGTTGTACTGGATGGCGAAGGGGATGCTGGCCAGATCGTAGCCGTACGTCTCCAGGTTCTCGTAGAGGTTGTGCATCGCCTCGATGTTCGCCTCCGCCCTGGTGCGCTGGGAATCGGCGACGAAGACGATCCCGTCCACGCCCTTCAGGATGAGCCGGCGACTGGCGTTGTAGTACACCTGCCCGGGAACGGTGTAGAGGTGAAAGCGCGTCTTGAACCCACGCACTTCGCCCAGGTCGATGGGGAGGAAGTCGAAGAAGAGCGTCCGCTCCGTCTCGGTGGCGAGCGAGATCATCTTCCCCTTCGTCTCGGGGTTCACGCGGGAATAGATGTACTCCAGGTTCGTGGTCTTCCCGCCCAGACCGGTCCCGTAGTAGACGATCTTACAGTTGATCTCACGCGAGGCGTAGTTGATCATCGACATGGGTCGACGCCACCTCTCTCGCTACTCGGTTGGAAGAAGACCGGCCCGAACGGCGCAGCCGGACGCGAAGGCCCGCAGACCCGCAGGAGACCGTAGCTTGGCGCGGTCTCCTCCCGCAAGCCGCCATAAAGTCGGGGACCGCCCGGAGCGGGGCAAGGTGGTACGCTCACGCAGGCCCCGCCGCCTCCGCCTCCATCCGGGAAAGGATGGCGCGTGCCCGCCTCCGCAGGAGAGGCTTCCTCTCCCACGCCAGGAAGTCCCGCAACACCTGGATCCCGTCGATACTGGCCCGCTGCCGACTCATGTGCTGCAGCGCCGCAAGTCGCCGGATGGCTCGGGGATGGAAGAGATTCCGGCGCTGACGCGCCATCTGGTCCCGCACGAAGAGCGCCGCCAGCGCGCCTGCTGCTGCAGCCGCGAACACGGTGATTCCCGCCGTTCTCACTCGATCCCGATTCATCCCATTTCTCTCCGGCCCGCCAGGGCCTGCCCCAGCGTGGTTCCGTCCACGTACTCCAGGTCGCTCCCCACCGGAATACCCCGGGCGAGCCGCGTCACCCGCGGTCCCAGGGGACGGATCTCGTGCTCCAGGTAGACCGCCGTCGCCTCTCCCTCCACGCTGGCGTTGGTGGCCAGGATCACCTCCCGGACCTCGCCGTCCGACGCGCGGATCCGGTCCAGGAGCGCGTCCACGTGCAGCTCCTCCGGCCCCACGCCGTCCAGGGGAGAGAGGCGACCACCCAGCACGTGGAAGAGCCCCGCGAACTGGCCCGTGCGTTCGATGGCGCCCACTTCATACGCCTCCTCCACCACGCAGATGACACTCCGGTCGCGGCGAGGGTCGGCACAGATGCTACAGAGCTCGTGCTCGGAAAAGTTCCCGCAGACGCGACACGGCCGAATGTGCTCCGCCACATCCACCAGCGCGCGGGCCAGCCGGTGAATGTCTTCCCGGGAGCCCTTCATGAGGTGGTGGACGAGCCGCAGCGCCGTCTTCCGACCGATGCCGGGGAGCCGCGCGAACTCGTCGGTGAGCCGGTCGATCACCGACATGGCCGCCGCTGCGCCACTCAGAAGAGGTTCGGCAGGCCCGGCACGTTGAGGGGGAGACCGCCCGTCACCTTCCGCATCTCCTCCTCGTACGCCCCTTCGGCCTTCTTCTGAGCCTCGAGTACCGCCGAGAGCACCAAATCCTCGAGCATCTCCACGTCGTCCGGATCCACACACGTGGGATCGATCTGGACCCGCCGGATGCGACCGCGGCCATCCACGGTGACGGTGACCATCCCACCGCCGGCGGAGGCCGAGATCTGCTTCGAGTCCAGGGCTTCCTGGAGTTCCGAGATCTTGGCCTGCATCTGCCGGCCCAGCTGCATCAACTGCGAGAGATTGTTCATGGAGGGTTCCGGGTGGTGGCGTCGGAGCACGAACGCGATGCGCCCTTCGGTCAGTCCATCAGCTCGAGGTCGAGTTCTTCTACCGCCCGCTGCAGACGCGGTTCCTGGCGGAAGAGCGCGCGAAGGGTGTCTTCGCGCACCTCGTCAGGCGTGATCCGGCGTCCCCGGGGCACGGGGCTCCGGGGGTCGTCCAGCTCCAGCCGCACCGGGCGGTCCAGGAAGGGCTGGAGACCGCGGACGATCTCCTCCTGCACCGAGACGTCGCGGACCCGGTCCAACGCCGGTCCGGCGGGGAGGCGCACCACCACCTGCCCGTCCTCGCCGTCGGACACCTCCGCCGAGTGGAGGAACGCCCTGAGACCGCGTGGAATCCCCCGCCCCGATTCCAGCCATCGGCTCCACGCCTCTGCGGCGATGGACGCCGCCAGGGCGGCGGGCGCAGGAGCCCGCGGCTCCGCCGCCTGCGTCTCCGGGCTGCCCTCGGGCTCCGAGCGGGTGCCATCCGCCTCCCCCGGCGCCCCGGCGGAGGCGGCGTCGCTGCGACCCGCCGCGCCGGCATCCGGAGGCGCAGGACGTTCCCGAACGCCGCCCGCGCCACCACCGCTTCC
>WGEM01000199.1 GCA_015492755.1 Gemmatimonadota bacterium
GCACCATCCACAGGCGCCAGCGGAAGCGCACGTAGGCCACCACCGCGAAGAGGACGGTGGTGAACACCATGTCGGTGGTGACGGCCACGCCGTACGCCGCCGCCAGCCGCCCGGAGGAGCGGAATCCCAGCACCAGGGCGATGCACGCCACCATGAGCGCCCAGTTCACCATGGGGAGGTAGATCTGTCCCTGATGCCTGTCGGAGGTGTGGTGCACCTCCAGTCGGGGGATGT
This sequence comes from Gemmatimonadota bacterium, assembly GCA_015492755.1. Taxonomy (GTDB): domain Bacteria; phylum Gemmatimonadota; class Gemmatimonadetes; order Longimicrobiales; family Gaopeijiaceae; genus S146-37. Next base: position 235 of record WGEM01000199.1, read on the forward strand.
AGCCGAGTTGGACCGCCTGCCGGGTCAGGGAGAAGGCCCCGGAGATCACGGCCTGCGACGCGATGACGGTGGCGGCGGTGGCCAGAATCACCAACGGGATGGCCCCCCAGGAAGGGGCCATCAGGAAGAAGGGCGCCTCCGCCGCCTCCGGGTTGGAGATGATGAGGGCGCCCTGCCCGAAGTAGTTGAGGACCAGCGCCGGAAAGACCACCGCGGACCAGGTGAAGCGGATGGGCCCCTTCCCGAAGTGACCCATGTCGGCGTAGAGGGCCTCGCCGCCGGTGACCACCAGGAAGACCGACCCCAGCACCAGGATCCCCCGCGGTCCGTTGCGCACGAAGAAGTCCACGCCGTAGGTGGGGCTGAGGGCGGCGAGGATCCCCGGATGCCCCACGATCTGCCGCAGGCCGAGGACGGCCAGAACCACGAACCAGACCAGCGTCACCGGTCCGAAGACGGCACCCACCCTGCCCGTGCCCCGGCGCTGGAAGGCGAAGAGGCCCACCAGGATCACCACGGTGATGGGAAGCACGAACGGGTGCAGCGCCGGCGCCGCCACCTCCAGCCCCTCGATGGCGCTCAGGACCGAGATGGCGGGGGTGATCATGCTGTCCCCGTACAGGAGCGCGGCGCCGAAGAGGCCGGTGAGCACCAGCGCGGCCCGGGCACCGGAGGAGGGACGGCGGCCCCGGGGCATCACCAGCGCCGTCAGCGCGATGATCCCGCCCTCGCCCCGGTTGTCCGCCTTCATCACCAGCCACAGGTACTTGATGGTGATGACCACCACCAGAGACCAGAAGATGAGCGAGAGGATCCCCAGGGTGTTGGCCCGGGTCACCTCCAGGCCGTGGGAGGCGTGGAAGGACTCCCGGATGGCGTAGATGGGACTGGTGCCGATGTCGCCGAAGACCACGCCGATGGCGGCCAGCGAGAGGGTGAGGAACTCCCTGCGGCCCCCGGGCCCGTGGTGGACGCCTCCGGCCGGCCCACCTCCCGGGCGCTCCGCCGGTGTGCCTCCGGGACCTTCCTCCGGTGGGCCTCCCGGGCTTGCCTCCGGACCGCCTCCCCCGCTCACCGGCGGGCCGCCGTCTGCCGTTCCCTCACCCATGCTTCCAGCTCCCCTCTGTGTTCCTGTGTGGTGATGAGCGTGAGGATATCGCCCGGCTCGACACGGGTGAATCCCCGGGGGACCACGACCCGCTCACCGCGCCGGAGCAGCGCGATGAGGGTGTGGGGCGGCACGTCGATGTCCCGCACCGGGCGGAAGCAGACCGTGCCGTCGCCCGCGGCCACCTCCACCTCCGCGTGCACCGAGCCGAGCCCCGCCCGCACCCCCGCCGGACTGCGCTGGGCCACCAGCCGCTGGTGCTCGTCGTAGAGCTGCTTGAAGGCCCACATCATCTCGGTGCGCCGCAGCACGCCCAGGACCCGGTGCGGATCGTCCGGATCCATCACGGGCATCTGGTGCACGTCCCGCTCCGCGAAGCGTCCGAACGCCTCCCGGAGCGTCTCGTCCGGGCGGCAGGTGGCCACCGCCGTGGTCATGATGTCGGCCACCGTGCGTCCTTCCAGTGAGCCCTCCAGGAGCGCCCGCTCCAGGTCCGTCATGGTGACCACGCCCACCAGGCGCTCCTCTTCGTCCAGCACCACCCAGCTCCGGGTCTCCTCCCGGCGGGTCCGCTCCGCCAGCTCATCGAGGGGCGTGCGGGCCGCGATGGTGGGCACGTCGTCCACCATGGCGTCCGCCACCAGCAGGATGTCCAGCGTGCCGGGCTCGGTGGCCGGGCGCCTCATCCCCCCCAGCCGCCGCAGCTTGATGGAATAGATGGAGTCGGGGTGGATGCGCGACGCGATGAGCTGGGCCAGGACCACCGAGAGCATCAGGGGCAGGATGATCCGGTAGTTGTCGGTCATCTCGAAGAGGATGATGATGGCCGTCATGGGCGCGTGGGTGGCCGCGCCGAAGAGCGCCGCCGCCCCCACCAGCGCGTACGCCCCGGGCGAGGCGGTCACCGTGGGGAAGAGCGCGCCGGCCA
>WGEM01000200.1 GCA_015492755.1 Gemmatimonadota bacterium
CCCCGGAGCGCCACCTCGAAGCGCTCGGCGGCGTCCTCCACCCGACCCAGCCGGTGGAGCGCCAGACCGCCCAGGAGGAGGCCGTAGGGGTGCCCGCCGGAGGCGCGGACGAAGGCGTCGGCGTGCTCGAGAAGCTCCGCCCAGCGCCCCTCGTCGGCCAGCGTGAGGAGGAGCGCCGTATTGGCGCCCACGTGCGCGGGCACCGCCTCCACCGCCGCACGGAAGGAAGCGGTCATCACCGTGCGGTCCGCCAGCGCGCGCTGATCCAGCGCCTCGAAAGAACGGGCCAGCACATCACCCAGCGCCTCAGGGCAGAGGTAGTTCCACGCGATGAGGCGTTCCACCGACGCGTAGCCCTGCGTGCCCCCACCCGCGGTGCGCGCCTGCGGGCAGAGCGAGGGATCCAGCGCGCGGGACGGGACGCGCCCCAGATCGCGGTAGGCCCTCCAGCTCTCCCTGAGGAGCGTGGCGCGTTCGTAGTGCAGATCCGCCACCACCTCCGGCGCCACCCCGTGGGAGAGCCGCATGGCGCGCTGGAGCGCGCGCTCCACCAGCACGCGGGCCTCCGTCCGGAGCCCCTGCTTGCGCCGGATTCGGGCCAGCGCCAGGACCGGCGCGGGGTTGTCCGGCGCCCGCACCATCGCCTCCTCCATGAGGCGCCCCACCTCGGCCCGCCACTCCATGGGCGCCGCCCCGGCGGGCGGCTCGCCCTGGAGGAGTGATTCGGCGGAGCCCAGGTGGGGCGGCAGTCCGCCTTCGCCGAGGGCCTGGAGGAGGAGCTCGGAGGCCTCCGCCGGCACCGGACGGGTGAAGCCCAGACCGCCCGTCCACTCGGGAACCAGAGAAAGGTCCAGCGGCTCCGGGGTCTCCGGCTCCTCCGGGACCAGCGCATCCGGCGGCTCGGGGACGGCGTCGTCCGCCGGGCGCGGCTCGAAGCGAACATCGAACTCCACCCACTGCCCCACCGGTACGCCTCCCACGGTGGCGGGCCGGAAACGTAGCTCGGGCACCACGCGGGTGAGCGCCACGCGATCCAGCGCGGCGATGCCCGACCCCCGGGCCAGCTGCGGGAAGTCCACCGATCCGTCCTCCGCCACCCAGAGGCGGAGGTGGACGGTGCCGCCGACACCCAGCGTCTCCAGCTCCTCCGGATAATACCGGCGCACCAGCGCCGCCGTGCGTTCCCGGTCCACCAGCGCCGGGGGCGTGGGCGGTGCCACGGGCTCCCGCAGCGGTACGCCCAGAGCGCCCAACGACGGAGCGGGCGACGCCCGCTCCTCTTCCGCTTCCGGCGGTGTGAGCGGATGGTCCGGTACGAACGGCGCCTCCGGCTCCACCTCGGGCGGCGTGCTCCGCTCCGGCTCCGGTGCGTGCTCCTCAAGCTGGAAGACCGCCGCGAGGCGCGCCAGCGAGGCCCTCGCCGACGGGACCGCCATGGCGGTGACGCCCAGCGCCACGGCCGCCACCACGGCCACCTTCCGGAGCGCGGTCGCGCGGGGTGGGCGACGGCGCAGGCGATGCCACTCCCGCACCAGCTCCGCTTCCAACTCCGGCGCGAACGAGGGCCGCTCTTCGTATCGAATCGACGACAACTCCGCGTCCAGCGAGCGAAGCTCGTCCGGAAGCGCCAGCCCGTCGCCGTAAGGGTCTATGGTCATGTCGGGGATGCTCTATTCCGCATCGGCGCGCTGCCCCTCCACCACCGCCTTGAGCCGTTTGAGGGCCCTGTGGAGCCGCACCGCCACCGCGTTGTTGCTGATGTTGAGATGCTCCGCGATCTCCGAGTTCTGCAGACCCGAACCGTAGCGGAGCGACAGAATCTCCTGGTCCGCCTTGCGGAGCTTCCGGCTCCCGTTCAGGAGCTTCTGGATCCGCTCCTCGCGCACCACCCGCTCCTCCGCGGACGGCACGTTGGACACCAGGTCGGGGACCCGGTCCAGCGACACGTGCAGCGATCCCCGCCGCTTGAGCGCCCGGAGGTGATCGGTGACCGCGTTGCGCGCGATGCGCAGCAGCCACGTCCGGGGCGACGCCCGCCGGGGGTCGTAGCGGTGGAAGGACCGAAGCGCCTTCAGGAAGACCTCGGAGGTCACGTCCTCCGCCGCCTCGCGTGTCGCCACCCGGAACCGCACGTAACGGAACACCGCGGACCGGTGTTCGTGGAACCAGGTGGCGAAGTCCCGGGGCAGCTCGTCCGATGACGGAACCCGGCGCGGGGCCACATTCCGTTCGGGTGTGTCCGCGGCGGTCTCGGGTGTCGGCGGCTGGGTCTGCATCGTGCGGCTATACGCGGACTTATCCATCGCCGTTACACCTCCTGAAGGGCCCGATCCCACGGTGATACACCGGAGCGGCCCCGAAGCGCCCTCGACGGGTCAGGGGCGGCCCCATGCAGGGGCCACCCGCGGGCTCACCCCGACGTCGTGGCGGGGAGCCGCTCACCCACGTAACGCACCAGGTCCACCACCCGGTTCGAGTAACCCCACTCGTTGTCGTACCAGGCCAGCACCTTCACCATGCGTCCATCGATGACGTTGGTGGAGAGCGCGTCCACGATGGAGCTGTGGGGATCGCCCGTATAATCGATGGACACCAGCGGCTCGTCGCTCACGGCGAGGATCCCCGCCAGCGGACCCTCGG
>WGEM01000201.1 GCA_015492755.1 Gemmatimonadota bacterium
ACTGCGAACTGCGCCGTGACTACCCCGCCGACCCGGCAGAGACGACGCTGCAGCGTCTCGCGGCGCGCTCCGGCTGCGACGTCCAGTATCTGCGTAAATTGCACGACGCCCAGCGTTGGAATTATCGCTACACGGAGCAAGAATTCCTACGCTCGGCGGAGTTCGTCGAGGCCGTCCAGGCGACGTCCGTGCGCCGTCAGTTGGAGCTGGCGCTGCTCATGCAAACCATCGCCATGCAGGCGCTGCGCCGAGCTCAGGAAGGCGAGCTAAGCGTACGCTCACCGGAGGAGGCGCGCCGGCTGGCGCTCTCCGGCGTCGAGGTGGAACGCCTCGTGATGGGCCAGGCGACGCGCCGCATCGAAATCGACCGCAAGGAGATCGACGCGCGCATCCGTTGGCTCATCGAACGGCTGGAGGAATACGATGCCATTGAAGCGAGCGCAAGCCCTGTGGACGCGAAACCTTGAGGTTGCCTTTAGGTGTCTTAACTGATTTGACATAACATGAGCGCTTTGGTATAATACCAAGCGTCGAAGTGCATACGCCGAAGTTCGGAGGTCAGGCTCTCCAGAATCGGAGCACCTGGCCTCTTTTTTCATATGTATGAACCGCTGGAGCTTCTGGAAGCCGTCGAAGAGAAAGCCGCCGAGCTCGCGCGCAAGGACATCAACTTCTTCTGCGAGTACGTCATGCGCGACGAGCGCGGCGATCCGTTCCGGCAGGAGCGCGTCCACAAGCTTTGGCACGCCTTCATCGACCTTTGCGAAGCGCATAACGTAAACCCCGTGATCCTGGCGAGCTGGGGCAGCGGGAAGAGCTCTCAGATCGCGATTGCCCGAGTTCTGTGGGAGCTTGGCAGGAACCCGAACCTACGCATTAAGATCGTATGCAACTGCCTCGCCGCAGGAACCCCTGTCTGGACCAGCAAGGGTCCGAAACCCATCGAAGAGGTATCTCCCGGAGACCAAGTCATTTCCCGTACGGAAGCCGGGGACGTTACGTGGGGCAGTGTCTCTAGGGTATGGTTTGGCGGAAGGCGAAAAGTCGTCAAGGTCCACACAAGGCGCCAGGACCTCACTTGTACTCCGGAACACCAGTTTCTAACGGTTGAAAAGCGTGATTTTGTGTGGAAAGAGGCAGGGGAGTTGCGTCCGGGGGACTTTGTCATAACCTATGTCGGTGGCCTGCCGAAGGATAGGGAAGATTATCAAGGCGTGCTTACGGAGGACTTCTTGTGGGCTGTTGGATATTTCCTAGGGGACGGACATTGGGGCAAGTACCGGATCCAGTGGACTGCCAAGAAGAAGACCTTCGAGGTTCAGGAAAGGTTGCGAACGCTTTTTGGAGACCGTGTTCGTAACTACAACGGGCAACTGGTCGTTAATAGCAAAGCGCTGTGTGACCTGTGGAGGGAATTGGGGCTTGCGGAGAGAACTGCTCAGAAGAGGATCCCGGAATGGGTGTGGAGACTCCCTAGAAACTTGAAACTCGCCTTATTGGAAGGTTTTCTCGCTGCCGATGGCCATATCGGTATCGTCTACGGAAGTACCGGAAAGCCACATCTGCGCATGGACATCTTCGGTACAAACTACAGGCTCATTCTGGACCTTTACCAATTGTGCGCGGAGCTAGGGTTCCGTATCGGGAGAATCTTAGAGCAAAAGCCCGCCACACAAGCTGTCATTAAAGGCAGGCCCATTCGGAGCGCAAAAACTATCTATAGATTCGCCAGTACTCTAGAGTCCGATGCACGGGGAAAGACCTTCCGTGGCTACTGGACGCCGGAATGGTTGAAGCGCTCGCTCGGGGCAGCCTGGGGGGTTCAAAAGGTTCTCGCGGTGGAAGATGCCGGGTACACGGATGTTTACGATCTGACGGTTGAGGAAACGTCAAACTACGTAGCGAATAACTTTCTGACACACAACTCGGACTTAAACGCAAAGCTCCGCGTCGCCAGCATCGGTCGCTACATCGTCGAGTCCCCGGAGTACCAGCGCGTCTTCCCGAACGTCGTTCCTGATCGCAACGCCTTTTGGTCTGCCCACGAGCTGTTCGTCAAGCGTTCAAGTCGCTCTGTCGATCCGAGCGTTGAGGCAAAGGGAATCATGTCGACGGGCGTTGGGGGACGCGCTGATTTGATCGTGTTCGACGATGTGGTGGACCTCCGCAACGCCATCGAACAGCCAGCTTTGCGGGAGAAGGTGAAGGAGAACTTTTTCAACGTCTGGATGTCGCGCTTGGATGTCGGCGGGCGCGCCTGGTACATTTCTACTTCCTGGCACGCAGAAGACTTAACGAGCCTTTTGCGCTACGACCGCTCACGGCGCGACACCTTCTGGGTGATGGTCCAGGAGGTCACCGACGACTTACACTACTATCGCGTTACGCTCGAAGTACCAAGTGGGGTGGAGCACACCGCCAGAGAGTGGATGCGACGCGCGGTGGGGGACCTGTGGGATGAGCCTGACGTTTTACATTCCGAATGACAGCTCCCGTCACTCGGTGGAGTTCCTGCGACGCAAGCGCGCGGTGCTCGGCGCGCGCGCCTTCGCGCGGGGGTTCCAGCAGAAGGCGATCTCGGATGCGGAGCTTCTCTTCCCGCACTTCGAGAGCTGCATCGTTCCGGGGGCGGCCCCGGAGGATCTCGTCTCCCGGGAGTGGCTGTTCGTCGCCGGGCTGGACCTCTCCGGCCAAGGGCGGCGGGGCACTTGCCTTCTGGTGCTCGGCGTCTCGCCCGGCGCGAAGCGGATTCGCGTTCCCGTAGACGTTCAGTTCGGGGCGTGGTCCGGGCAACAGATCGCGCGCCAGGTGGCCTACGCGCTGCGGCGCTGGAACGTGCGACACACGAAGATCGAGACCAACGCCCTCCAGGGAACGATCATCGAGATGTTGGAGCTCGAGGACCCAACCCTCGAGCTCTCGGGCTTTACGACCTCGTGGAACAAGCGCGACCCGGAGCTCGGGCTGCCGAGCTTGGATCGGGAGTTCGAACGTTTACAGTGGAGGATCCCGCACCCGCATTACGACACACCAGACTGCCAATGTGACTTCTGCACGTGGATCCGTCAGATGCGGAACTACCCCGCGGTGGACAACTCCGACGGTGTGATGGCCTGCTGGTTCGCCCGCGAGGCCGCCGTTGAGCTCGGGCCGGGGCTGGAGGACATCGTGGACACTGAGGAGGAAGAGGAGTTCGGCCAGTGGCGCTGGAGCGTCCGCCGCGGAGAGCGAAACTCCTGGAGCCTGGGAACGGTGAGAGAGCGCACGTGGAGGCTACGATGAAGGAGATCGTGGAGCAGATCACGGACATCCGCAACCGAATCGAGGGCAACGCCGTCTGGAGCCGTTCGCTGGACCGTCCCTATCAGACGTGGCAGCGGCTCGTCGAGCTCATGGGGACGGTGGCCGTGTACATGGACGGCGGGCCGGTGGACGTCCGCAAGAAGGTCACGGAGATCCACGCCTACACCAGGGAAGCGCGCGAGCTTCCAAAGGCGCGCCGCGATCCGGACTTCCGGATCCTGTGCGACGTTCTGGACGTGGCGGCTGACCTGCTCCTGGCGCTGGTGGAGCGGGTACCGCAGCAGCCTAAGAAGAGGCGGAAGAGTCGAACCAAATGACGGACACGAACGACGTTCCGGTCGAGGTCAACCCGTACATCGAGTACGGCGCGACGGGCCTCTCCCGTTGGAGCGGGCTCCAGGAGGAGTTCCTCAGCGAGCTTGAGGGCGTTCAGGGGCTCCAGCTCTACCGGGAGATGCGCCTGAACGATCCCATCGTGAACGCCGTCTTCTTCGGGATCGAGCACTCCCTGCGGCAGGTGCGCTACCGCGCGGAGCCGGCCAGCGACAAGCCTGAGGACCGGGCGGCCGCGGAGTTCCTTGAACAAGCCTTCGACGACATGACGTTCACGTGGGACGACACGCTCCAGTTCATCCTCTCCATGCTGGAGCAGGGAACGTCGATCCTGGAGATCGTTTACAAGAAACGCTTGGGGTCCAACCCGCCGGCGTACACGCGCGATCCGGCCCCGTCCAAGTTCAACGACGGTCGCGTCGGGTGGCGAAAGTGGGCGCCCCGCCCGCTGGACACGCTGGCCCCGGGCGAGGAGTTTATCTTCGACGAGCGGGGCGGCGTCCAGGGGATCAACCAGCAGGCACCTCCGGATTACGAACCGCGGATCATCCCGATCCGCAAGCTCCTGCTTTTCCGGACGACGCCGGCGCCGCGCAACAGCCCCTGGGGGCGCTCCATCCTACGGGGGATGTACTCGTCATACTTCTTCGCCTCCCAGCTCCGGGAGGTGGAGGCCATCGGCATCGAGCGCAGCCTCGTCGGGATTCCCATCGCGTACATGGGACGGGACTGCACGTTCTCCGGGGAGCGTAGCGACTACCAGCGCTTGCTGAAGGCGCTGCGGCGCGTGCGTCGGGACGAGCAGCAGGTTCTCGTCATTCCCCGCCACAAGATGGCAGAGGGCGGTGAGACGGGGATCCGCGTCGAGCTCCTCGCCCCCGCCCGGGGAACCATCTCGAAGCTGGACATCGGCCCCGTGATCTCGCGGTACGAGAAGCGCATCGCACTAGCCGTGCTCGCTCAGTTTGTGATGCTGGGGCTGGAGGGCACGGGCTCCTACGCCCTGGCGCGGACGCAGAAGGACTTCTTCTCCATGGCGG
>WGEM01000202.1 GCA_015492755.1 Gemmatimonadota bacterium
CCCTCCGGAGCATCGGACCGGGGCTCTTCGGTGCCACCATGATGGTATCCACGTCCGGCGGGGGCTCGACCTGGCCGAAGTGCACGTTGAATCCATGGGCGAAGAGGAGTCCGTCCCCCTCCTGGAGCCCCGGCGCGATGGCTTCCTCGTAGAGGCGCGGCTGCGCCGGATCGGGCACCAGCACGCACACCAGGCCGGCCTGACGGACCGCTTCCGCGAGGGATGCGGTGCGGAGGCCGTCCTGCTCCGCCAGTGCCCGCGATGGGCTTCCGTCCCGAAGTCCCACCACGACGTCGACGCCCGAGTCCTTGAGATTGCGCGCGTGCGCGCGGCCCTGGCTCCCGTACCCGAGCACGGCCACGGGACCTGAGCGGAGTCGTTGCCGTGCCTCCTCGGTGGCTTGGATCGCTTCGCTCACGTCAGATTCCTTTCTCCCCTGGGTTGGAATGATCACGGTCCGGTTCTGGACCGATACGGTCGGGAGGGAGGGCCACCCAGACGTCTACCACGTCCTCGATGGCCTCCAGTTCTGCCACCCAGCGCCGGAGCACCGGAGGCCCGGGAGCCTCCTCTCCCACGAGGGTGGCCACGAAGTCGGTGCCCTGGCGTCCCACCGACACGATGTCGAGGGGAATACGCCGACGCCGGAGCGTACCGAAGAGCCGCTCCAGGGCGGCACCCACTGCGCGAACGCGGATGATCACGCGGATGCCTTCCGCACCCGCAGGGAACGCGGGCCCGCCGCCCGCACAGGTTCGCGAGTCAGTCACCGGTCCCTGCCACGGTCCTGGGGGGGGCGGCGATGAGCTCGTGCAGCGCCGCCCCCGGGGGCAGCATCGGGAACACCTCGTCCTGTACGGGGATCCGGATGTCCAGCACCATCGGTCCCGCGGCGTGGTGGGCTGCGCGCAGAGCGTCCTGAAGATCCCTCGTCGTGTGCGCGACACGACCCTCGATCCCGTAGGCCTCGGCGAGGCGCAGCAGATCGGGACCGGACAACCGGCTGGCGACGTAGCGCCCGCCGTACACGCGATGTTGCCACTGGCGCACCATCCCCAGCGCTCCGTTGTTCATCACGGCGATACGCAGGGAGAGTCGCTCGTCCGCCACCGTGGCAAGTTCCTGCACACTCATCTGGAAGCCGCCGTCGCCCGCCACCACCCACACCGCCCGGCCGGGACACGCCACCGTTGCGCCGATGGCCGCGGGCAGGGCGTACCCCATGGTCCCCAGTCCACCGGAGGTCAGGTGACTGCCCGGCGACACGTCGAGCAGCTCCTGTGCCAGCCACATCTGGTGCTGACCCACGTCGGTGACCACGACCCCCTCCGTCGCCCGCACCGCATCCGCCAGCAATCGAGCCGCAGTTCTCCCGTCCAGCGGCGCGGAACCCGACCACTGCGAATCGGCAGCGGGGCCGGGGGTCGGCCCGGAGGCCGGCGAACCCGACGCAGGGCTCGTCCACCACTTCGCGACACGAAGTCCGCGAAGCGCCCGGGCAAAAGACGGGAACGTCTCGCGGAGGTCGCCCACGACCGCCACGCACGGCTGAACGGTACGGCCGAGGATGCGCGCGTCGATGTCGAAGTGCACGATGCGGGCGGACGGGGCGAACCGGGCGACATCGCCCGTGACGCGGTCGTCGAACCGCGCGCCGAGCCCCACCACCATGTCGGCACGCTGCAGCGCCTGATTCGCCGCCACCGAGCCGTGCATCCCCGCCATGCCGAGCGCCAGCGGATGCTCCGGAGGAAAGCCGTCGCGGGCCAGGAGGGTCGTCACCACCGGAAGACCGGTGGCGTCCACCAGTTCCTTCACCGCCTCCGCCACCGCTCCCCGGACCACGCCGTGGCCCACCAGCAGCACCGGACGCTGCGCGCCGCGGACGAGACGCGCAGCGGCGGCGATGGCGGCACCGGTGGTGGTGAGGACGCCACCATCCACCCAGGACGCGATCCGCTGTGGCCGGGGCCTCCTCGCACGACCCTCCTTGCCCGCCGGTGTATCCGCAGCGTCACGGCCCGGCAGGTGGGTCGTGGCGAGAAGGACGTCCTTCGGGACGTCGATGAGCACCGGGCCCGGTCGTCCCCGACGCGCAATGCGGAAGGCCTCGCGCACGGTAAGGTCCAGGTCCTCGACCCGTTCCACCATGAACCCGTGCTTCGTGATGGGGAGCGTGATCCCGAGAACGTCCGTCTCCTGGAACGCGTCGGTGCCCTGCACCGGTCTCGGAACCTGCCCGGTGATGGCCACGACCGGAACGCCATCCATGTAGGCTGTGGCCAGACCCGTGACGAGATTGGTGGCACCCGGGCCGCTGGTCGCCACGCACACGCCCACCGCTCCGCTCATCCGGGCATATCCGTCCGCCGCATGAGCCGCGCTCTGCTCGTGCCGCACGAGGATGTGGCGAATCCCCGTCTCGTCATGGAGCGCGTCGTAGAAGGGGAGGATGGCGCCGCCCGGGTGTCCAAAGATCACGCGAACGCCCTCCGAGCGCAGGGCGGCCGTCATGATTTCGGCGCCCCTGCGTCCTCCCGAGGCGGGCAAGGTTGATACGGTACTCATCCAAGACACTCCACAACGCTGCGGGTAAAGGCTTCCGTTCCCACCACGTTCTCCCCGGGCCCCGCGAGATCCGGCGTGATCGCGCCGTCGGCCCAAACTCGGGCCACCGCCCGCTCCACGTCCTCCGCCAGATCCGGGCGCCGGGCGGTGTGCCGGAGGAGAAGGGCGACGGAGTGGATCGCACCGGCGGGGTTGGCGCTTCCTGTCCCGGCGATCTCCGGCGCCGAACCGTGCACCGGCTCGTACAGATCCGTGACCCCTCCCAGGGAGGCGGATCCCAGAACGCCCAGCGAGCCCGGCAGCGCCGCGGCCTCGTCGCTGAGGATGTCCCCGAAGAGGTTCGCCGTGAGGACCACATCGAAGCGGTCCGGGCGGAGGACCAGCTCCATGGCCGCGCGGTCCACCAGCATGTGCTCCACCGTCACACCAGGCGCGCGCACGGCAACCCTCTCCACCACGGCACGCCACAGCCGCGATACCTCCAGCACGTTGGCCTTGTCCACGGACGTGACGTGGCCCCGGCGCCGGGCAGCCAGCTCACACGCCAGGCGGGCGATCCGCTCCACCTCGCCGGCGGTGTAGCACAGCGTATTGACCGCCTGTTCGGAGCTGAGTGAGCGGGGTGTGCCATAGTACAGCCCCCCACCCAGCTCCCGAACGATGAGCAGATCGGTCCCCCGTACCCGTTCCGGCCGCAGCGCCGACCGGTCGACCAGTGCGGTGGGGACCCGCACCGGCCGCAGATTCGCCCAGCAACCCAGTCGCGCCCTGAGCTCCAGCAGGCCGTCTTCCGGTCGTGCTCCACCGACGGCATCGGCGTCCGGGTGGCCTACCGCCCCCAGGAGCACTGCGTCCGCCTCCAGGCAGAGGCTGATGGTCTCCTCCGGAAGAGGAACACCGCGTTCCCGGATCGCCGCCCAACCCACCGGTGCCTCTTGCCTGGTGAGGGTGAGTCCCGCCCGCTCTGCCACCGCGTCCAGTACCGTACACGCGGCAGCAGTGACCTCCGGGCCGATGCCGTCGCCCGGCAACACGGCAAGACGCAGCACGTCAGACCCCCCAGAGCTGCACCGACGCCAGCGCCCGCTCCTCCAGGGTGCGGGCGTGCGCCGCTTTGTCCAGCGCATTGAGGTATGCGAGCACCGCCGCCTCCACCACGTCGGTGGACGCCCCGCGTCCCCGGAACACGTGCCCCTCCACCCTCAGGAGGAGCTGCGCCTCACCCACCGCGTCCCGTCCACCGCCGGCTGCCTCGAGCGAGAACCGCTCCAGACGCGCGTGCCACGGGACGAGTTCCGAGAGCGCAGCAAAGGCGGCGTCAATGGGCCCGTCTCCCGACCCCATGGCGGAGACGGGCCGCTCCCCCGCCATCCGCACCGTCACGTCCGCGCGCGCAGGGGGGGTGCCGCATCGCACCTCCAGCCGCTCCAGGCGGAACACCTTGGGGACGTCGAGAAGCGTGCCGCCGTAGTAGACGGCCAGGAGGTCCTCGTCGTGGAGTTCCTTCTTCCGCTCGGTGAGTTCCATGAGCGCATGGTAGGCGCGCGCGAGTTCCTCTTCGGTCAGGTCAAAACCCAGCGCGCGATATCGATCCGCCACGGCATGCCTTCCCGAGTGCTTCCCCAGCACCAGGCGGCGCTCCGGCACGCCTACCACGTCAGGTGCCATGATCTCGTAGGTCGCCGGGTCCTTGAGAACGCCGTCCTGGTGGATCCCCGCTTCGTGTGCGAAGGCGTTCCGGCCCACGATGGCCTTGTTCGGCTGGGGGCGGATCCCCGTGACCCGGCTCACCAGCTCGCTCGTCCGGTAGATCCGGCGGGTCACCACCTGGGTCCGGAACCGATCGCGGTATCGCGGAAGCACCTCCAGGGCCATCACCACCTCTTCCAGAGCGGCATTCCCCGCGCGCTCGCCGATCCCGTTGACGGTCACCTCCACCTGCCGCGCCCCCTGTTCCACGGCGGCGAGGGTGTTGGCCACCGCGAGGCCCAGGTCGTTGTGGCAGTGCGCGCTGACGGTGACGTCGTCCGGACAGATCCGGCGCACTTCTCCGACGAGTTCGCCGAACTCCGCAGGGTGAGCATGCCCTACCGTGTCCGGAACGTTGATGGTCGTGGCTCCCGCCTCCAGCGCCACCTCCACCACCCGCAACAGAAACGACGGGTCCGACCGTGTGGCGTCCTCCGCGCTGAACTGCACATCCGCTACGTGCGTCCGCGCACGACGAACCGCCTGCTGCACCCGCCGCAAGCATGCATCGCGGGTGATCCTGAGCTTCCGCTCCAGGTGGAGGTCGGACGTGGCGATGAAGGTGTGGATCCTGGGTCGTTCGGCCCGCGTCACGGCCGCGGCAGCCCGGTCGATGTCCTCCTCAGTGGCGCGCGCCAGCGCCGCCACTGCGCAGGTCTGCACGGCTTCCGCTACGGCCTGCACCGCCTGGAACTCCTGAAGCGTACTGGCCGGGAATCCGGCCTCGATCACGTCCACTCCGAGACCCTCCAACTCGCGAGCCACGCGGACCTTCTCCGCTCTGCTCATGGTGGCCCCCGGCGACTGCTCGCCGTCGCGGAGTGTCGTGTCGAATACCGTGATGCGTTCCATCTCGTCCTCTTCCGGAGGTCGGGTAAAAAAGGAAGAGGCCCTCTCCCGGGATCGGGAGAGGGCCTCCGGGGCCGTGCGTGTCGATTCAGCCTAGCCGATCATGTGCACGGCGCCGCCCTCTCCCTGCGGCTAATAAGCAGCAGGGCTACGAGAATAAAGACGATAAAGAGGGGGCTGCCGTGCGGCATCATCATATGCTCGGGGCGACGCTGTCGCCGTGAATGATCGGGCACTTTAAACGCGGGTGGCGATGGTGTCAACACTCGTGTGTGGGGAGGGAGTATCCCTCCGGGGGTAGGTTCCCAGCAACTCGAAGCGTCCGACTTCCTTCGGACGTACAGGCGACCGCCCAAGCACGTCCAGCGCCTCCCTCGTGCCGGTGCATTCCACGTAGAAGCGGTAGTGCCAGGGATCGACCATGGACGGAAGCGCCTGCACGAACGACACGTCCAGGCCTCGCTCGGCCCAGAAACCGAACAGCTCCGCCAGCGCCCCCGGCCTGTGCGGAGGCTCCACCCGCATGGAAACCTTCCAGCACATGGAGCCGCTCGGCGCCGCCGGGATATCGTCCAGGAGGCCAGCCGTGCTCGGGCCCCACCCGCCGCCATCCGCCGGCGAGGGCCGCAGGAGCAGAAAGCGCGTCTGATTGTCCGGCCGGTCCTGGAGATCCGAGGCCAGAACGTCCAGCCCGTATCGTTCCGCGGCCATGCA
The DNA here is from genome assembly GCA_015492755.1 of Gemmatimonadota bacterium. Taxonomy (GTDB): domain Bacteria; phylum Gemmatimonadota; class Gemmatimonadetes; order Longimicrobiales; family Gaopeijiaceae; genus S146-37. The sequence goes on from WGEM01000202.1 coordinate 5,881, forward strand.
GGGGGCGATGGCCGCCACCGTCCCGTCGCCCCGGGCGGCCACCATCCGCGCGGCGCCGGCGGTATCGTGGACGGCCACGGGTCGGAGGTGCGGCCTGGACTCGAAGAATCCGCTGCACTGGCCCAGCGCCACCGGGTGGGACCGCACCTCCAGCACCGATTCCAGTGCGGAGCCTCGAACGGCAAGGAGGCAATGCCGGATAGGCCGCACCCACTCGCCCACCACCACCACCGGGCTCGAGACCAGGATCCGGAGCGTGCCCGGCACACCGCCCACCAGCGAGTTCTCCACAGGGAGCAACGCCGCATCCACACTGCGCGTGCTCAGCGCGGCATCCGCGTCCCGGGCGGTCCTGCACGGGACCACGTCCACGGGAACCCTTAGATACCTCTCCTCTATCCAGCAGAGCGCCTCGTGGCTGAAGGAGCCGGGCTCTCCCTGAATCGCCACGCGCAGTCTGGCGCCGGTGCCTCGCGCGCCGTTGCTCATGACGCCCTCCGTGGCGCTACGGGCTCCGCCGCCGCCCCGGCGACGCGGCGGATGCGCTGGACGAGGTGGGTGAAGGCCTCCAGGGTGAGCTGCTGCTCCCGGTCCGTGAGCGCCCGATCCGGACAGGGATGCACCTCCATCATCAATCCGTCCGCACCGGCGGCGACGGCAGCAAGCGCCAGAGGCGCCACCAGTTCTCTACGACCCGCAGCGTGGCTCGGGTCTACGATCACCGGAAGGTGCGTTTCCCTCTTCAGGACCGCGACCCCTCCGAGGTCGAGGGTGTTACGCGTCGCGGTTTCGAAGGTGCGGATCCCGCGCTCACACAGCATGACGCGATCCGCGCCCTGAAGCAGGACGTACTCCACCGCCTGGAGAAAGTCGCTGACGGTGGCCGAAGGTCCGCGCTTCACCAGCAGAGGACGCCGCGTTCGCCCCAGCTCCTTCAACAATTCGTAGTTATACATGTTGCGGGCACCCACCTGGAGTACGTCGGCGTGCGCCGCCGCAGCTTCGATCTGGCGGGGATCGGTCACCTCCGTGACCACCGGGAGCGCGGTACGTCTGCGCGCTTCGCCCAGGATCTCCAGCCCCTCCATGCCCAACCCCTGGAAGGTGTAGGGTGAGGTGCGAGGCTTGAAGGCGCCGCCTCTCAGCGCGTGCGCCCCCGCTTTCGCGAGATCCTCTGCCAGGGAGAGGAACCCGTCCCGGTCCTCCACGGAACACGGGCCGGCGATGATGGTCGGATCTCCGGCGCCCACCGTGACCGTCCCCAGGGGGAAGCGAGTCCCGCTCGGGCGCACCGCCCGGCTCGCCAGCGGGAAAGGCGTCACGTCCACGTCCACCCGCGCCACTCCCGGGAGGCGTGCGATGACCTCCGGGTCCGGCAGGCGCGGATTCGAGACACACACGAACACGTCCTGCGTGGCGTCTCCAGTGCGCACCACCGATCCGCCCAGCGCCTCCAGCGCTTCGCGGACCGCGTCGCGCCGCCCGGGGGTCACCCCGGGTTCCATGACTACGATCATCTGCTCCGTCCTCCGGTGTTTCGAATACTCCGTGAGAGCGTGGCTGAGGCGGCTCGAACCGGAGGGCCAGAAACGAAAAAACGGCCCCCGGTCTCCCGGGAGCCGTCTCGTGGGATGGGTGGATGGACCGGTCTAGCCGGTTCGCACGTCCCCCTGACGAGCTCCCGGATGGGAGCCCGTAAACCAGAAACGGGTGCCGTGCGTCTCGGGCCGGTGCATCATGGCGAACATGAATGCGTCCTTCCTCGCGCCCCGTCAACCCCCCACACCGGGATGAGCGAGAGCACGTCGGCCAGGACACCCCCCGCGGTCACCTCCCGTCCGGCCCCTGCACCCCGGACGACGATGGGCGTCGGGTATCGCTCGCTGGTGATGGCGATGACATTGTCCGTACCCGCAAGCCCGTGAGACGGATGAGCGGCGTCCAGCGTCTCCAGCCCCACCCGCACACGTTCTCCCTCCAGCCGCGCCATATAAGCCAGCCACCGACCCCGCTCGCGGGCCTGCGCTGCGATGCGCTCCAGATCCGTGACCTCCGCGAGCGCATCGAGAAACGACGCCACGGAGCGTGATCCGTCCAGAAGCTCGTCCGGCACCAACGGCGCCGCCTCGACGTCAGTGAGTTCGACACTCCATCCGGCCTCCCGAGCCAGGATCACCGCCTTGCGTGCGCACACATAGGCCAGGGTTCCCGAGAGAACAGCGTCGACACTCCGAACCCGGTCGCCTGTGGAGATCAGGTCACGGACCAACCGGAGAACGGGTAGCGCTGCTCCCACCGTGGTTTCGTAGCGGTAGCGGCCCCGTCCATCGGCCATGAGTTTGCGGTACTCGGAGCGTGGACCCACCAGTGGAATCTTGTTCGCGGTCACCACACCGCCACCCGAACGCAGGACGCGGCCGTGGACTGCAGCCACGTCCGGCGAGGCGGTACAGTCCACCAGGATGCGCAGCTCCGCCTCGCTCCCGCCGGGGGTGCATGCGGCCTCGACGATACGGGCGGACTCCTCATCGGCCTCCTGGAGACGCTCGCGCCAGGAGCCCCGGGGAATCCCGCCGGGCTCGATGACGCCCCGGCGACTGTTGGCGACGCCCGTGAGTCGGAGCAACACGCCCTGCTCGTGCGCCACCACCGGGACCGCACGCTCGAGCTGTCGGAGGAACGCCTCACCCACGCCGCCGACACCTGCGACGAAGAGATCCACGGCACATGCGATCCGTCCCATCAAGACTCCTCCTCGCGGAAGCTCACGATGCGCTCCGACAGCGCCTCCTGATGGATGAGAAAGGCGTCATGACCTTCCTCCGCGTCCAGAGTCCAGAGCCGGCCCCGCGGGAGCGCGGACGCCAGCTCCTCCAGCTCGTCGAGAGGGTAGAGCACGTCTGTCGGAACAGCCACCACCAGGACCGGAGCCCGCACCCGCCCCAGTGCAGCCCTCCAGCCGCCGCGCCCCCTGCCCACATCGTGGGTATCCATGGCTCGGGTAAGCGTGACGTACGTGTTGGCGTCGAAACGACGCACGAGCTTCTCGCCGTGGTGTCGGAGATAGCGCTCCACCTGGAACCCCCCGTCCGGCGCAATCGCGCGATCGAATCGACTGCGGAAGCTCGCCGGAGAGCGGTATCCGCACATCGCCATCATGCGCGCTGCCGCCAGCCCTGCCTCGGGGGGCCGATCTGCCGTGTAATTCCCACCGCACCAGCGTGCGTCCGCACGGATGGCGGCCCGCTGGGCTTCGCTCAGAGCGATGCTCCACGCCGAATGTCTCGCGGGCGCGCACACCACCACCGCCGCCGCCACGTAACCCGGCGCACCGACGGCCCATTCCAACGCCTGCATCCCACCCATGGATCCCCCTGCGACACAGGCCAACCGGCGGACGCCCAGCGCATCGAGCAACCGACGCTGCACCGCCACCATGTCGCGTATCGTGACTTCCGGGAAATCCGGTCCGTACGGCGCATCCGGACCGGCCACCACCCCCGGCCGCACGGTTCTGCGCGGCCGGGGGCTGGTGGGTCCCGTCGTTCCATAACATCCGCCCAGCACACTGCTACACACGATGAAGTCCCGCGCCGGGTCGAAGGCGCGCCCGGATCCCAGGAGTCCGCCCCACCACTCCGCCAGGTCCGACGACCCCGTGAGCGCATGACAGACCAGCACTGCGTTGTCCCGGCCCCGACTGAGGCGTCCCCACGTCCGGTACGCGACCCGCACCTCGGGAAGCACCTCTCCGGACTCCAGGACCACCGGTCCGTCCAGCACGTGCACCCGGAGCTCTCCGTCACCCCGGACCGGAGCCGCGGTGCGGATGCCCCGCGACTCGTGGCACGTCGACCGATTCACGCGATCTTCACCTGGGCGGCCCGCCGGAGCGCCCGATCGAAGTCCGCCTTGATGTCATCGACGTGTTCGATACCCACCGAAACGCGCACCAGCTCTTCGGTGACCCCCGCCGTCCGCTGCTCTTCCGCCGTGAGCTGCTGGTGCGTGGTGCTTGCCGGGTGGATGACCAGTGTCTTGGCGTCACCCACATTCGCAAGATGACTGGCGAGTTCGACTGCGTCGATGAAGCGGCGGGCGGCCTCCGCCCCCCCAGACACCCCGAACGTGAGCACCGACCCGAAGCCGTGCCGCAGGTAGCGCCGCGCGCGCTCGTGATAAGGGTGCTCCGGCAGCCCCGGGTAGTTCACCCACGCCACGGCGGGGTGCGCCTGTAGCCAGCGGGCAAGCTCCAACGCGTTGTCCACGTGTCGCTGCACGCGCAGGCTGAGCGTCTCCAGGCCCAGGAGGAGGAGGTGCGCATTGAACGGGCTCAACGCCGGCCCCAGGTCGCGGAGCCCTTCCACACGGGCGCGGATGATGAATGCGATGTTTCCGAACGGCCCGTCGGGCCCGAACACCTCAGCGAAGCGTAACCCGTGGTACCCCGGCGCAGGCTCGGTGAAGGACGGGAACCGGCCACTTCGCCAGTCGAAGTTGCCGGAGTCCACGATGACGCCACCGATGGAGTTGCCGTGCCCCCCGATCCACTTCGTGGCCGACGCCACCACGATGTCTGCGCCGTGTTCGATGGGGCGGCAGAGGTACCCCGCCGCACCGAACGTGTTGTCCACCACGAGGGGAACTCCGCGGGCATGCGCCGCTTGGGCGATCGCCTCGAGATCGGGAACGTTGAAGCCGGGATTGCCGATGGACTCCACGTAGACCGCCTTGGTCCGATCATCGATGGCAGCCTCGAGATCCCTCACGTCGTCGCCTTCGACGATGCGCACGTCGATGCCCAGACGCGGGAGCGTCACCTTGAACTGATTGTACGTGCCCCCGTACAGGTAGCTGGTGGACACGATGTTGTCGCCGACCTCGGCCAGCGTCTGAAGCGCCAGGAACTGGGCGGCCTGGCCCGATGCGGTGGCCAGCGCGGCCACTCCACCCTCCAGCGCTGCGACGCGTTTCTCGAACACGTCGGTCGTGGGGTTCATGATGCGCGTATAGATGTTCCCGAATTCTTCCAGCGCGAAGAGCCGGGCCCCGTGATCCGCATCCCGGAAGACGTAGGAGGTGGTCTGGTAGATCGGCACCGCCCTCGCCCCAGTCGCGGGATCGGGCTCCTGACCTGCGTGGAGTTGGAGCGTCTCGAAGTGGAGAGGGGACTGCGCACTGCTGCTCATGGGATCCTCCCTGCTGATGTTGGGGGCGGGCCGGATCCCGGCCGGTGCCGGTGCGACGGTCCGAAATACGAAGACCCCCGCGCCGGCGGCTCCGGCGCGGGGGTCTGATGAAGGCCCTCGATGCGTTACGTGCCCGATCGAGCCCCCGTGCCCCGCGCCGGCGGAATGCACATGCACATGCACATAAAGATCGAGCAGGGCATGCCCGACGTGACTCGCGGCGCCACGGGCTGCGCCGACGCCGGGATTTCGTGCACGGAGTGGGGGGTGCGATCGAACATGGCGCGGAGGTATATCCGCGGCGGTGAACGCTGTCAAGTCCGCAGCGGATCCTCTCGCCGTGGCGGGGTATGGATCGCGTCCACCCGTGGCGCGGGCGCCACGACGTATGCAACACCTGAACCGCAGCAGGAGGGGACGTGCTGTCCCGTCGCAACCGTTCGGCCATCGCGCCGACCGTACTCGGCACCCTCGCGGTGCTGTGCGTGCCGCCGGCACTGGGCGCCCAGGAGCCGCCCCCCGACTCCGCGCCCCCCCTGGCGGCGGCGCCGGACTCCGGTGAGGCGGTCACGCTCTCCGGGCTAGTGGCATTCGAGCTGGAGCGATCCCGCCGCTGTGTGGGGACGCTGGCGCGCCTGGATACGCTGAACCGCCGCCTCCAGCCGTTGGGACTCCGGGCGGAGCGACTGAGGCGGATCTCCGAGGCCGTCGCCATCGAGGACCGCGCGTTCGTGGACTCGCTGGACGTGGCGGACGAGCTGGAGAAGGCGGTGCGCGACTGGTTCGTGGCCGACGGCAGACTGGCGCAGTCCTACGCGGAGACGCGCAACGAAGAGATCCAACGGCAACGGGCGGTGGGCCGCGAGCAGGTCAAGACGAGGTTGCAGCAGGCCATGCAGGCGGTACAGGATGAGGCGCGGAGTCTCATGGAGGCGGATCCGGAGCTCCCCACCGACGCGTCGGCGTGCGACGGCGCCCTCTTCATCCGCCCGGCGGTCCTGGAGGTGTGTGCCACCCAGGAGAGTCCCATCTGCGGTCCCGCCCGGTCGGACCAACCCGACCAGCAATACCGATTCGTGGAGTCGCCCCAGGATCTCTGGGACGTGCAGGAGCTCCGCCCCTGGACCCGTCCGGGCCCCTTGCAGTTGGCGCCCGACGGCTCCTTGACGGGTGCGCGCACCACCGCCTTCTCGCGGCGAGGCAACGTGGTGTTCGCGGTGACATTCGGGCCCTTCATCCGGCCCCGGTCGGCACTGAGCGAGGAGCAGCTCCAGGATCTCACCACCCTCGTGGACTCGCTGGGGCTGGCGTTCGACCATCCCGACCTCCTGGTGGCACCCTCCATCGCCGTGCAGGCCACGCTCCCGCAGCCACTGGCGGGCGAGACGGTATACGTGCTTCACTTCGGCACGCCCGACGACGCCGACATCGTGTGGTCGGGGCCCGCCGGCACCGGCGAGAACGTGGAGGCCACCGTGGTGCTGGAGCCCCGGCACGTGGCGCGGCTCATGAACGGCGAGCTCCTGAGACTCACCGCGGTACGCTCCGGCGAGGGTGAGGGCGCCAACGAAGCGGTCTTCTCCCTTGAGCTCACGACAGTGAACCAGGCGTCGGCGGTGCGGGCGCTGCTGGGCTACATGGCGAGCCAGCTCAACGACGACCTCAAGCGGCTCATTCCACCGGGCGGCGGGGGCTAACGACGGGCGGGGCCCGCCACTGGCAGCCGGGAGCCGGAGGGACCTCGCCACGCACGACGGCCTTGCGCAGCCCTGAGGGGAGGGCGTAATAATAAGCTCGGGCGTTCGTCCCTCCACGCGATTCGCGCGTAGGCCCCTCCCGGGGATCCACCCAGACTACCGCAGCTTTCTCCCACCAAACCCGTTCACCGAGAGGTACAACCCATGAGAGCCCACCCCACGTTCGCACTCCGGCCCGCCTGGTGGGTCCGCAGCGCGCTGGTCTGCACGCTGGCCCTCTCCCTCGCCCAGTGCAAGGACGAGCCCACGGCGCCCGAGGTGGCGGCCGAGGATCTCGTGGCCCCCGTGAACCAGCAAACGGTGGCCGCGCTCGAGGGCAAGACGTTCACGTTCCCCAACGGCGGAAGTGTGATCTCGCCTGCCCTCGCGGGCCAGACCATCAGCATGACGCTCACCAACACCACCTCCGCCACGCCCACGGCCGCGTTCACCTTCCCGTCGGGCTCCATCACGACTTCGTTGACGTTCGGCTCGTGCATCTTCAACGTCACCTCGGTGAGCGGCAACAGCCCGTTGAGCGTGGGACAGACGTTCACGGTAAACCCGTGTAACCTGAGGGTGAACACCGCCGGAAAGCAGGTGGGGACGCAGACCTCCACCACCGCAACCATCACGCTGGGCACCGTGAACTCCCAGCCGGTCACCGTGACCGTGGAGGTGAGGGAGGACGGCACCGTCGTGGTGGAAGGTACGGAAGCCGGTAAGGTCACCGTCACCGTCGCCACCGGTACCACGGGTAGCGGCTGATCCCCCGCGAGGGCGACGGCGGTTCGCCGCGCCCGCGAGGAGTGTCTGCGTGCCGCCGGTGCGGGAACCGTTCCCGCGCCGGCGGACTTTTTCTCACGCAGGACCACGCCGATCCGGCGCCCGCCCGCGCCCTTGACGGCCGCAGTGACGCGAGGAGCCTGTCCGAGTAAGAGAGCGGGCCGCGTTGGGCGTGCCACGGCCCCGAATCCTGGACGGCGCGACGACGGCGTAGCCCGAGCTACGTCGAGGAGCGCCAACGACGGAGGCGGAGCCGTGCCGCGCCCAACCCACAACCTTTGATGTCATGGTCCTGCCGGTGGATGGGCACGTGGTGGGTTCGCGGTTGATCCATCGTCGCTCCTCCTCGCCGTAGCGCTGCTACGCCTCGTCGGCGCTCCTCGACTGAACACGCGAACGCACCACGTGCGCGGCCCACTCCTTTACCGGACAGGCTCCTGGAGGACGCGCTCCGACACCGACCTCACGCGGCCGGTCTTCTGAACGAGGTCCTCAGGGGCAACCTGAGCGGGAGGATTCGGGTAATGATCGCATATCGAGCGGCGCGAGGC
>WGEM01000203.1 GCA_015492755.1 Gemmatimonadota bacterium
GCGTAGACCTCCGCCACCGCACGGAGCTGGGCGTTATGGCCGAAGATGAGATCGGCCCGGGTGGCGCTCCAGCGCACCTCGCCGGTGGCGCGGTCCCGCCCCTCGAAGCGCTGCCGGTCGTCGGAGGTGGGCGTCCACTCCACGGACATGTCCAGCAGGTTCACGAAGAAGTCGTTGGTGAGCGTGCCGGGCCGCCGGGTGAGGACGCCGGCGCCCTCGGCACTGGCATGCACGGCGCCCAGCGCCCGCATCCCACCCACCAGCACCGTCATCTCCGGGGCGCTGAGGGTGAGGAGCTGCGCCTTATCCACCAGGAGCTCCTCGGTGGGGCAGTGGACCAGCGCCGGATCCAGGTAGTTGCGGAAGCCGTCGGCCCGGGGCTCCAGCCACCGGAACGACTCCACGTCGGTCTGCTCCGGGGTGGCGTCGGTGCGGCCGGGCGCGAAGGGCACCTCCACATCGAAGCCCGCATCCTTCGCCGCCTTCTCCACCGCCGCGGCGCCCGCCAGCACGATGAGATCCGCCAGCGAGATGCGGACGTTGTCGGAGCGCGATCCGTTGAACTCGCTCCGGACGGCCTCCAGCGTCTCCAGCACCCGCGCCAGCGTCTCCGGCTCGTTGGCGGGCCAGCCCCGCTGCGGATCCAGGCGGATGCGCGCGCCGTTGGCGCCGCCCCGCTTGTCGCTGTCGCGGTAGGTGGAGGCCGACGCCCACGCCGTCTTCACCAGCTCATCCACGGTGAGGCCCGAGGCCAGCACCCGCTCCTTGAGCTCGGCGATCTCGGCAGGGCCCACGAGATTGTGATCCACCGGAGGTACGGGATCCTGCCAGATGAGGTCCTCCGCCGGCACCTCCGGCCCCAGGTAGCGCGCCTTGGGCCCCATGTCGCGGTGGGTGAGCTTGAACCACGCCCGGGCGAAGGCGTCGCGGAACGCCTCGGGATCGTTGCGGAAGCGCTCGGCGATAGCCCGGTAGGCGGGATCCTCCTTCAGCGCCAGATCGGTGGTGAGCATCATAGGCGCCGTCTTCTTCTCCGGATCGTGGGCGTCGGGCACCAGCGCCTGCGCCCCGGGATCCTTGGGCCGCCACTGCCAGGCGCCGCCGGGGCCCTTCTCCAGCTCCCAGTCGTATCCGAAGAGCATGTCGAAGAAGCTCATGTCCCACGCCGCCGGGGTGGGCGTCCAGGCGCCTTCGATGCCGCTGGTGATGGTGTCGGGGCCCTTCCCGGTGCCGTAGCTGTTCTTCCAGCCCAGCCCCTGCTCCTCCACGGGCGCCGCCTCGGGCTCGGGACCGAGATGATCCGACGACGCCGCGCCGTGGGCCTTGCCGAAGGTGTGGCCTCCGGCGATGAGCGCGACGGTCTCCTCGTCGTCCATCGCCATGCGTGCGAAGGACTGGCGGATGAACTTCGCCGCCTCCCTGGGATCGGGGTTGCCGCCGGGGCCCTCGGGGTTCACGTAGATGAGCCCCATGTGATCCGCCGCCAGGTTGCCGCGGAGCGTGCCGTCGGCCTCGTGGCGCTCGTCCGCCAGCCACTCCGTCTCGGGGCCCCAGTCCACCGACTCGTCGGGCTCCCAGACGTCTTCGCGGCCCCCGCCGAAGCCGAATGTCTCGAAGCCCATGTCCTCGAGGGCCACGTTGCCGGCCAGGATCAGGAGATCGCCCCACGAGAGCTTGCGCCCGTACTTCTTCTTGACGGGCCACAGGAGCCGGCGAGCCCGGTCCAGGTTCACGTTGTCGGGCCAGCTGTTCTCCGGCGCGAAGCGCTGCAGACCGCCCGACGCGCCGCCCCGACCGTCACCCACCCGGTAGGTGCCGGCGGCGTGCCACGCCATGCGGATGAAGAGCGGTCCGTAGTGTCCCCAGTCCGCCGGCCACCACTCCTGCGAGGTGGTCATGACGCGGCGGATCTCCTCCTTCACCTCCGCCAGATCCAGCGTCCGGAACTCGGCGGCGTAGTCGAAGTCCTCCCCCAGCGGATCGGCTGCGGGCGGGTTCTGGTGCAGGACCCGCAGGTTGAGCTGATCGGGCCACCAGTCGCGCACCGTCCGCTTCTTCGACCCGCTGGTGACGGGGCATCGGTTCTGCTCGCTCATGTGCTCCTCTCGATCCTTCGGTTGGGGTTTGGGATGATCTGTTCAGGCATCGGTGGAATCGCGGCGGAGGCAGTCGGGGCAGATGCCCCAGTAGATGACCTCCGCCTCGTCGATCTCGTATCCGTGATCCCGCGCGGCGGTGAGGCAGGGCGCCCGGCCCACCGCGCAGTCCACGTCCTCCACCCGGCCGCAGCGGCGGCAGATGAGGTGGTGGTGGTTGTCGCGCACGCGATCCTCGTAGCGCGCCGGCGAGCCCATGGGCTGGATGCGGCGGATGAGGCCGCGCTCCGCCAGCGTGTTGAGCGCGTCGTAGACGGCCTGCCGTGACACCGAGCCCAGCGCCTGCTGCGCGTAGGCCACGGCCTCCTCGGCGGTGAGGTGCGGGCGGGCCGCCACCGCCTCCAGCACAGCCAGGCGCTGCGCCGTCACGTGCAGCCCCGCCTCCCGGAGCGCCTGGGCGTGGCGCTGGCGGACGTCGCCGGCGGCGGATGTGTCGCGCGTGGCGTCGCGGGTGCTGCTGCGGGTGGCGTCGGTCACGGTGGGGTTGGGATACGGATCGTCGCTGGGTGATGCGGTGGTTGTTGGGCGGCGCCTCGGCTGATGAGCACCGCTTCGGACAATGATCGCCATTCTGGATGATGATTACCGCTCTGAATGATGATCACCGCGTCGAATGATGCTCACTGCTTTGAATGATGATCGCCGCTTCGGCTGATGAGCACCGCTTCGGACAATGATCACCGCTCTGAATGATGATCGAAATCTGGACTGTGTCAAGATGTGGATGGGGTCCAGGGTGATCGCGCGGGCGGGGGGAGGGCCTCGCGCATGGATCGAGCGGTGTTCGACGCCCCGTGGCCCCATCGGTGCGCCCGGGACCGGAGATGAACTTGGCGCACGCACGGGATTGCTGGGGCCGATCCGCCTTGCGAGCAGCACCTTGATCGTACAACATTAGGCGAGTGTGTTTAACTTATGATCTCTAGGTTGTACAATTCCAAGTCATGTCCATCGTTCGCACGTCTCCCAAGGGGCAGGTGGTGGTGCCCGCCGAGCTCCGGAAGGCCATCGGCTTGGAGCCGGGTGACTTCGTGCGGGTGAGCCACGGAGGAGGCCGGCGCGTGGTGATCGAGCCGGTGGGGAAGGATCCCATCGCCGCGGCTCGGGGACTCTTGGCGGATGGACCATCCCTCACCGAGGCCCTGCAGAAGGAGCGGCGGGATGACGATGCGCGAGCCACCGAGAACGCTGCTGGACTCCTACGCCATTCTGGCGTTTCTCGCCGACGAGGACGGGGCGGCGACCGTCGCTGATCTGCTCTCCGAGGCGGTCCGGACGGGCGCACCGCTCCTCGTGAACGAGATCAATGTCGGAGAGGTGTACTACGTGGTGGCGTGCCATCGATCGATGGCGGATGCCGACCGGGTGCTGGACCACCTGGAGACGCTCCCCCTGGAGGTGGTGGGCAACGCGTTCGATGACGTGCTGGAGGCGGCCCGCATCAAGGCCCGGTTCCCTCTCTCCTATGCCGATGCCTTCGCGGTGGCCACGGCGGTGCGCTTCGGCGCCACGGTCGTGACGGGTGACGGGGCGTTCAGGGCCGTGGAGGATCTGGTGGGGGTGATGTGGCTGTAAGCGCCCTGCCGTACCCTCGCCCGATGCCGACCGGTGGCCAGTGTCGCGCCGCGGGTTCTCGCTGCGGTGCGTCGGGCTGAGCCGCGAGCTGAGGCTGCGGCCATCGCCGGAACCTGCATCCCTGCGTCCCACCTGGCCATGGACGTGGTGATCGCACGCTACTGCGCGCCCATTCCGGCATCCGTGCGTCCCATGGAGACATGGACGGGGTGGCCACGGCACCGCGCATCGCGCCGCGGCTCAAATCCACATGCAGACGTCCCATCCAGACATGGACAGCTTCTGAGTGTGCGGAGTGGGGTGGGGCCGGGATGCGGTGCGTTTGTCGCCGCTGGGCCGCCTGACGTCGCGCCTGCGGGCCGCGGCGGGCTCCTCCCTCCTCCTGAAGCCTCTTTTCCCCGGTTTCGCCGCCTCACGCCGGTTCTGAGC
>WGEM01000204.1 GCA_015492755.1 Gemmatimonadota bacterium
GGTGGCGCAGGAAGCCCCCGCCGCGCCGGCGGTGGAGCCGGTGCTTTACGGAGTGGATCTGGACACCGTGCGCGCCGGCCGCTTCGACGGCGGAAAGATGTGGACGTTCGAGTTTCCGCCGGTGGACTACTTCCGCGAGACGTACGACTTCGAGCCCGACAGCGCGTGGTTCCGCAGGGCGCGCCTGGGCGCGCTCCGCATTCCCGGCTGCTCGGCGTCGTTCGTGTCGCCGTACGGGCTGGTGCTCACCAACCACCACTGCGCCCGCGAGTTCGTGACGCAGGTCTCGGGAGAGGGCGAGGCGCTGCTGGACAAGGGATTCGTGGCGCGGGACCTGGCGGACGAGCGTGAGCTCGAAGACTTCGAGGCGGATCAGCTGGTGGAGATCATCGACGTCACCGCCGAGGTGGACGCGGCGCTGGAGGGGCTGGATGCGCAGGCGCAGGCCGAGGCGCGGGACTCGGTGCTGGAGGCGCTGGAGGCGCGCCTCCTGGAGGAGCGGGGCGGGGAGGACGCGGGATTCGTCGTGGAGATGATCTCCCTGTACGACGGCGCCCGCACCTCCGCGTACGTGTTCCGCCGCTACACGCACGCCCGGCTGGTGATGGCTCCGGAGCTGCAGATCGGTTTCTTCGGGGGCGATCCGGACAACTTCACCTACCCCCGCTACAACCTGGACTTCGCATTCTTTCGTATCTACGACGACGAGGGACGCCCGCTGCGCACCGAGCACTACTTCCCGGTGGACGACGAGGGGCTGAAGGAGGACGACGCCGTCTTCGTGGTGGGCAACCCGGGCTCCACGCATCGCCTCCAGACCGTGGCGGAGCTGGAGTTCCGCCGCGACATCCAGGACCGGGCGCTCCTGGCCACCATCCGCTCCAGGATGTCGATCCTGGAAGACTACATGGAGGCCCACCCGGAGGAGACGGAAGCCTACGACCTGCGCAACGAATACTTCGGCCTGAGCAATGCCGAGAAGGCGTACGAGGGGCAGCTCCGCGGGCTGGAAGATCCTGTGATCATGGCCCGCAAGCGGGACGGGGAGCGCCGTTTCATCGAGACGGTGGAGGCCGACTCGGCTCTGGCGGCGCGCTACGGGGGACTCGTGGACCGCATGGCGGAACTCCAGCGGCGCAAGCGTGAGCACGCGCCGGTGATCCGGGCGTTCTCGGCCTTCGGGAACCCGTACCTGGATGCGGCGACGCTCATCCGCGGGTTCTATGCCTTGCAGGTGATCGCCATGCGGCAGAACGGCGCGCCCGAGGACGACATCTCCTCCATGGTGGAGAACCTCGAGGAGGTGCCCGACATCCCGGAGGAGCTGGACGTCCAGCTCCTCGCCGCGCGCATCGAGGATCTGCAGCGGGAGTTGGGCGGGGACCATCCGGCGGTGCAGCAGGTCCTGGGCGGTGGTACGCCCGAGGAAGCGGCTCGTGCCGTGGTGGAGGGCTCGGTTCTGGCGGACTCCGCGTCGGCGGTGCGCGCCATCGAGGACGGCACGGTCTCTCCCAACGACCCCGCGATTCAGGCGATGGTGGCCATCCTCCCGGCCTTCCTGGAGCTGAACCAGCTCTTCTCACAGGTGGGCCCGGAGGAGGACGCGGTGCGGGCGGAACTCGGTCGTGCGCGCTTTGCGGTGTACGGCACGGAGGTGCCGCCGGATGCCACCTTCTCGCTGCGCATCGCCGACGGCGTCGTGAGGGGCTACCCCTACAACGGGACGGTGGCGCCGCCCTTCACCACGCTCTTCGGGATGTATGACCGGCACTACGGGCACGCCAGGGAGGACTGGGATCTCCCGCAACGCTGGCTGGAGGCCGCCGGCACGCTGGAGCTGGCGACCCCCCTGAACTTCGTCTCCACCGCCGACATCATCGGCGGCAACTCCGGTTCGCCCGTCCTGGATCGCGAGTTGGAGGTGGTGGGCGTGGTCTTCGACGGCAACATCGAGAGTCTTCCCGGGGACTACATCTATCTGCCGGACCGGAACCGGGCGGTGACCGTGGATATCCGGGCCGTTCTGGAGGCGCTGGACCAGGTCTACGACGCCGACCGCCTCGTCGTGGAACTCACCCGGGCGCGGCTGGTTGAGACGGAACGTGAGGCGGACGCGGTGGGGCGGTAGCGCCTGGGGGAAGGCGTTGCTCCCCCCGGCGGGTCCGTCTAGAATCCTGTTCCCCTCGACGTCCCGGGGCCTCCCACCCAGGCGCGGTGGGAGGCCTCGAATCATCCGACTTCCGGAGGACGCTGCATGGCATCGGCCAAAGAGTACAGGACCGAACAGATCCGTAACGTCGCCGTGCTGGGCCACGGTGGATCGGGAAAAACGGCGCTGGTGGACGCGCTCTGCTGGGTCGCTGGCACCTCCAAGCGGCACGGGAGCCCCGACGAGGGCACGGCGCTGACGATGCACACGCCCGAAGAGCATGCGCACGGGATCTCCATTCAGACGACGCCGGCCTACGCCGAGTACCTGGACACCAAGATCAACCTGCTGGACACCCCGGGATACCTGGACTTCACCGGGGAAGCGCTGGCGGCGGTGAGGGTGGCTGACGCCGCCGTCATTGTGGTGAGCGCCACCTCCGGTGTGGAGGTGGGCACGGAACGGGTCTGGGAGTACTGCGAGAACCGGGGCATCCCCCGGATTTTCTTTGTCTCCATGATGGACAAGGAGCACGCGGACTTCGACGGCGTGTTTCAGCAGATCAAGAAGCTCGCCGACGGTGCCATCCCGGTGGAGATCCCCATCGGAGCCGGCCCCGACTTCCGCGGGATCATCAACCTCTTCAGCGAGAAGGCCCACATCTACAAGAAGGGGACGGTGA
>WGEM01000205.1 GCA_015492755.1 Gemmatimonadota bacterium
TCCCACCCCCACGGGAGGGGAAATCGGAGCACGAGATCCACGTCCACCCTCCGGTCGAAGATGGGGGCGTACGTCACCTCAGGCGGATCCGGGAAGGGCGAGAGCATGTCGGGAAAGGTGCGGCGGGCGCGCAGGTACGAGACCGCCAGCCAGCCGCTCACCGCGCCCCGCTCCTTGCGCACCAGGAGGTCGGCGCCCCAGGACCGGCCGCGGCCTGCCAGGATGTCGTCCAGGGGGTCGTTGGGGTCCTCGGCGGGGTTGAAGGTGACCACCCCCTCGAAGGTGCGCACGTACCCCTCCAGCGCCCAGAACCAGTCCTCGCCGCGGTATCCCTCCACGCCCACCTGGAGTTGATCGGACACCACGTGCGGTGCCCGCGCCCCGGCGGTGACCCAGACGTCCAGCCCCAGCGGCAGCTCCTCATCCCTCAGCGAGTGGAGGAACTGGGTGTAGCGTCCCGCCGCCGCCTTGAGCGCCACGTCGCCACCACCCAGGAAGCGTTTGAAAGCGATGCGTGGCGCGGGGGCCACCACCCGCTCCCCGGGATCGGGCATCCAGACGTCGGCACGGGCGCCCGCCTCCAGGACCCATCGGCGCGGCCGCGACAGACGGGCCTGTGCGTAGAGGCCCAGCAACGTCCCGTCACCCTCGCCGCCGCCGAAGACGGTGCCGCCACTCAGGAACCGGTTGCGGTAGCCCACGGCCTCCAGCGACGCACCCATCCGCACCCCCAGCCCCCCGGACGGACGGGTATCCAGGTCCACGCGGAGCTGCTCCTGTCCGATGCGGCTGGAGAACTCCGTGTCGCCAAAGTCCGGGAAGGTGAGCCCCGTCCCGTACCGGCTGAGGTTGGCTCGCACGTCCAGCGACCCGCCGCCTCGACGGGGCCGGGTCCAACGAACCCCGAAGGCGTCATTCCCCCAGTCCCAGTCGATGCGGAGGGGAAAGTCCTCGGCGTCGATGCGGGTGAGGTCCAGTACGTCGGAGCCGGTGTAGCCCGTCACCACCACGCGGTCGCCGGCGGCCGTCCACCCCTCCAGAACGGTCTGGAGGTCGGTGAGGTGGTACGGGAACTCGAAGGCGGGCTTCAGGAGCAAGTCGAAGTACGACCGCCGCACGGAGGCGCGCCATCGGAGATTGGCATGACCCAGCCTGTGCGCCACGGAGCCGGGCAACTTTCCGCCCACCGCAACCCGCGTGGCCAGGAGCGAGACGCCCGCATCCACCGAAAAGTCCCCGTCGCCGGGGTCCGACTCGATTTCCAGAACCGAGGAGACGCGGCCGCCGTGCTCGGCCGAAAACCCTCCCGAGCGGAGTTCCGCGCGGTCCAGCATGTCGGCGTTGAACACCGAAAAGAAGCCGCCCAGATGAAACGGACTGAAGATGGGAACCCCGTCCAGAAGGATGAGATTCTGGTCCGCGGACCCACCGCGCACGTGAAATGCAGCCGAGAAGTCCGACGTGGACACCACACCCGGGAGCACCTCCACCGCACGCACGGGATCCGCCTCGGCCACCCCCGGGAGGCGCCGCAGATCGTTCAGGTCGATCTCTCGTACCGTGGGGCCAGCGAGTTCCTCGAAACGCGTGCGCTTGCGGCTGCGCTCCGCCTCCACGGAGATCCCCTCCAGCTCGATGGCCAGCCGCTCCAACCGGACGTCCAGCTCCACCGTCCCGCCGGAGGGGAGCCGCACCGTCTCACGCGCCTCTCCGTACCCCAGCGCCCGCACCACCACCGTATACTCGCCGGGTGGCGCGGAGAGGCGGAAGGAGCCCAGCCGGTCGGTTTCCGCCACCGCCCGCACCGCGTCGCCCTTCTGGAGGAGCACGGCCGCGGCGTACACACCCGACCCCTCGCTGTCGCGCACCCGTCCCTGCAGCGTCGCAGAGGGGGGTTCGCGGGATCCCTCCTGGGCATCGCAGGGCACCGCCGTCCAGAGGCATGACGCCAACGCCAGCGTCAGGCAGGAGACGGCGCGGCGTTGGTCGGTCATGCGCAGAACCCAGTGCTCCGGGAGGTGTGTGCGGTGGAGGGGTGAGGCCGATGTGCGTCCGCCCCGGACGGGGAGAACGTCACCCGGCACCGGGAGAATCTAACCCCGGGTCGCTCGCCGGTGGCACCGCCCCCTTGCGCGTCCCCGTTCGGCCTTCGAAGGTCTCCGGCGTGCAAGCCTTCTACTGTGATCACTTCGTCCTCCCCCTCCCGGCGGGTCACCGCTTTCCCATGGAGAAGTACCGTCTCCTGCGGGAACGCGTTGCCGCGGCAGGCCTCTGTGATCTCTCGGTTCCGGAACGGGCGTCGCGCACGCAGCTTCTCCGTGTCCACGCGGCAGCGTACGTGGACCGGGTCCTGGGGGGCACACTCACCAGAGACGAGATGCGCCGCATCGGCTTTCCCTGGTCCCCGGAGCTGGCGGAACGTTCCCGCCGCTCGGTGGGCGGCACGCTGGCGGCGGCCACCGCCGCCCTCGCGGAGGGCGTCGCGGCCAATCTCGCGGGGGGAACCCACCACGCCTTCGCGGACCGTGGGGAGGGGTTCTGCGTCTTCAACGACGTGGCGGTGGCCGTCCGGGCCCTCCAGGCGGAGGGACGCGTGCGGCGCGTGGCGGTGCTGGACCTGGACGTCCACCAGGGCAACGGCACCGCCGCCATCTTCGCGGACGATCCCGCGGTCCGCACCGTCTCGGTGCACGGCCGGAACAACTTCCCCTTCCGTAAGGAACGGAGTGACCTGGATCTGGAGCTCCCCGACGGCTGCACGGATGACACCCACCTGGCGGCGGTGGCGCGCGCCCTGGACGCCGCGCTGGCCTCCTCACCGGAGTTGATCTTCTACGTGGCGGGCGCCGACGCGTACGAGGGAGACCGGCTGGGGCGCCTCTCCGTCTCGAAAGAGGGGCTGGCGAAGCGCGACCGGTTGGTCTTTTCGGCGTGCCGGCGCGCCGGCGTCCCGGTGGCCGTGGTCATGTCGGGCGGTTACGGCCGGAACATTCGCGATACCGTCGAGATCCACGAAGCCACCATCCGCGCCGCGTCCCGGGAGGGAGCCGCCGCGGTACACGCAGGCCCATCCTCATGAACGCACCCCAAGCCATCGAGCGTCTCCGCGCCCGCCCCCGGCTCGCGCTGGCGCACCTTCCCACTCCGCTTCTCCCGGCGCCCCGGCTGGCGGAGTCGGTGGGGCGGTCCGGTCTGGACCTCCGCATCAAGATGGATGCCGAAACCGGATTTGCGCTGGGGGGAAACAAGGTGCGCAAACTGGAATTCGAGCTGGCGCCTCCGCGACTGGAGGGCGTGGACCGGCTCATCACCGCCGGGGGCCCCCAGTCCAACCACTGTCGCGTGACGGCGGCGCTCGCCGCCCGCCTGGGTCTCCGATGCACGCTGGTGGTCCAGGGGCCCGTTCCCGACCCGCCCCGCGGGAACGCATTCCTCCACCGACTCTTCGGAGCGGACATCGACGTGGTGGACCGCCGGGAAGACCGGACACCCCGGATGGACGAACTCGCCCAAGTCTATCGCCGGCAAGGGGAACGACCACTGGTGGTGCCCATCGGCGCCTCCACGCCCCGGGGGGCGCTGGGCTACGCGATGGCGGCGCTGGAACTCCTGGCG
>WGEM01000206.1 GCA_015492755.1 Gemmatimonadota bacterium
CTCATCCCAACGTTCGTCGGCGTGCCGTCACCAGGGTGGTTCTCGCACTCGCGCCCCTCCTCGTCCTGCAGGGCTGCGCCTCCGGAGGCGCGCCGCGGACCGACGCGGGCGTCTCCATCGAGCCCGCCTCCGAGGAGGTCTGGCGTGCCCTGGCCACGCCGCGCCCGGAGCCGCTTCCCGGGGCGCCGCGGATCTCGGTGGGCACCGTGGAACTCAACGGGGCCCAGGCGTGGGGTCTGGAGGCTCCGCTGCCGCTGGAGGTCGCCTTCTCGGAGTTGGTGGTCACCGGCCTCCTACGGCGCCGCGACGTGCACTTCGTGGAGCGGCGCCGCTTCGCCGCGGCGGTGGAAGCGGAGCGCCGCGGCGCGCGTCCGCCGGGCGCGCCCGCGCCGGGCGTGTCGGTCACACCCGACTACATCCTCGCGGTCACGTGGTCCACCTTCGGGCTGCCCGACGGGACGCTGGAGATGAGGCTCCTGGAGCCCGAGCGCGGAGCCGTGGTCCACAGCTGGAGAGAGGAGGCGCCGGCCGAGGCGGATCCCGTGGCCCTCGCCCGCACCGTGGTGGGAAGCCTCGTGGAGGAACTCCGCACCCTGGATCGGGGCGTGGCGTGGCAGGACCCCCGCCCCGATCTGGCGCCCACCCGGTTCGCACCCGCCGGCGTGGACCCGGAGGCGCTGCGGGGGTTCCTCGACGGGCTCGCGGCGGAGGAGCGCTGGGACTGGGAGCGCGCGCGCGTCGGCTACCAGGCGGCGCTGGCTGCTGATCCCTCCTTTGAGGAAGCGCGGGTGGCGCTGGCGCGCACGGCGAGGCTGCGCCTCGGCGGAACCCTGTCCTCCAGCTGAGGGCCTCCGTTGAAACCCCAGGGGGGGCAGACCCGCGCGCGCCTCACCGCGCTGGTGGTGGAGGACAACGCC
This sequence comes from Gemmatimonadota bacterium, assembly GCA_015492755.1. Classification (GTDB taxonomy): domain Bacteria; phylum Gemmatimonadota; class Gemmatimonadetes; order Longimicrobiales; family Gaopeijiaceae; genus S146-37. The sequence goes on from WGEM01000206.1 coordinate 918, forward strand.
ACCGACCGAAGCTTCTTCTCGGAGGTGCTGGCCTCGCGGGGACACCACGTCCACGCCTGCGCGGACGGCGAAGCCGCGCTGGAGTACCTCGAGAGGCAGCGCGCCGACCTGGTGATCCTGGACCTTCAGCTTCCGGGGATCGACGGTGTGGAGGTGTGCCGTCGGATCCGCGCACGCGGGGAGGTGCCGGACCCGTTCATCATCGTGGTCACCTCCACCGAGGAGGCCGACACCCTCTCCGGGGTGCTGGACGCCGGAGCGGACGACTTCATGAAGAAGCCCGTGGATCCGTCGATCCTCATGATCCGCCTCCGGATCGCCGAAGCGCGCATCCGGGCGAGCCGTGCGCTGGCGGAAGCCCAGGAGGCGCTGGACTCCAGGATCCACGAACTGGAGACGCTCCACCGGCTGGCGGAGCTCACGCTCTCGGCCACCTCCCTGGAGGAGGCCTATGAGCAGATCCTGGAGCTCGTGTCCGACGCCATGGGGTGCAGCGTGGTGGCCATCGAGCACCTGGATCGGGACCGCGACCGCCTGGTGATCACCGCCGCCCGGGGGATTCCCGCCGCGGAGAATGAAGAGCTGTCCATCCCCCTCCACCGCACCCTTTCGGGGGTGGCGGTGCGCACCGGCCAGCCGGTGGTGGAGCACGATCCGGATTCCCGGAAGGAGCACGCCGCGCCCCAGCTCACCGCGCTGGGGCTGCGGTGCTACGCCGCCTTCCCGTTCCTGGTTCACGGAGAGGTCACCGGCACGCTCCTCCTGGCGGATACCGAGCCCAGGCCCATGGACGAGCGCTGGGTCCGTCTCGGCACCAGCCTCGCCGCCACGATCGCGTCCTATCTGGAGCGGCTCCAGGCCCAGGAGGCTATCCGCGAGAGCGAACAGCGATACCGCATCCTCGCCGCCGCGCTGCAGCAGGCCAACCAGGAGCTGGAGTCCTTCGCGTACTCGGTGTCCCACGACCTGCGGGCACCGCTCCGCACCATGCAGGGCTTCGCCCACGCGCTCCTCCAGAACTGCGGAGACGAGCTCTCCGACGAGGCACGGGATTACGTCCGCAGGATCATCGCGTCGGGAGAGATGGCGGAGCGCCTCATCAGCGACCTCCTGGCCTACAGCCGCCTGAGCTTCGAGAAGTGGGAGCTCAGCGCGGTGGAGCTGGAGGCGGTGGTGCAGGACGCCCTGGCGCAACTCAGCGCCGACATCGAACAGGCCTCCGCCCACGTGGAGGTGGAGCGCCCGCTCCCGGCGGTGCGGGGGAACTACACCGCGCTGGTGCAGGCCGTCACCAACCTGGTGTCCAACGCCATCAAGTTTGTCCCCGACGAGCGGAAACCGGAGGTCCGCATCCGGGCCCAGCGGACCGACGGCACCGTCCGGCTCCGTGTGGAGGACAACGGCGTGGGCATCCCCCCGGGACAGGAAGAGCGGGTCTTCAGGGTATTCGAGCGCCTCGCCGACTCCGGGGACCGCCCGGGAACGGGCATCGGTCTGGCCATCGTACGGCGCGCGGTGGAACGCATGGAAGGCCACTGCGGGGTGGAACGCCTCCCCGATGGCGGCAGCGCCTTCTGGATCGAGCTCCCCGCCGCGGAGACGCCGCCGAAGCGGCGGGGTTTCTGGCGCGCCCACTGATGGATGTCACGCGCCGCCGCCGCCGCCCTCCGGTGGGTTACGCCGGAGCACGCACCTTC
>WGEM01000207.1 GCA_015492755.1 Gemmatimonadota bacterium
GCCCTCCTTCCCTGCCGCCGGAGGACCTCCGCCGGACGCCGCCGTGCTGGCGCGGGAGGTGCGTGCCGGCTATGGCCGCGGGCGAAGCGCCGTGCAGGTGCTCCGCGGCGTGTCGTTTGACGCGCCGCCGGCGAGCATCACAGCCATCGTGGGCGCCAACGGTGAGGGCAAGACCACGCTCTTCCGGATCGTGGGAGGCTTCCATCGTGCCGACGCCGGGAGCGTACGCGTCGGAGGGCTCTCCCCCGCCACCTTTCGCATGCGTCACGGTCTCGGGATCCTGCCGGAGGGGCAGCGCTTTCCGCCGGGATGGACCGTGGAGGAGCTCCTGCGACGCACCGTCGATCTCGCCGGCGTCTCCGACCCGGCAGCGGAACTGGAGCGGGCGGTGGCGGTGGCGCGCTTCGACACGACCACCCTCCGCCGCCCCGCCGTCCGCTGCTCCAAGGGCAATCAGCAGCGTCTCCGGTTCGCGATGGCGCTGGTGGGACGTCCGCGGGTGGTGCTGCTGGACGAGCCCTTCGCCGGGCTGGACCCTCCCTCCCGCGCCGCCATGAGGGCTGAGATCGCCGAGACCGCCGCCGGGGGCGCCGCGGTGCTCATGGCCAGCCACGACCTCAACGAGGTCAGCCGACTGGCCGATGCGGTATTCATCCTGAGGGGCGGGGTGGTGACACCGGCGAGTGACATGTCCGCCGAGGAGCTGGAGGCCCTCATCACCGGGGAGCACACATGAGCGGCCCTCTGCTCCCGCTCCCCGGTCGCCTCCTGGTACTCCTGCGGGCACGCGCGAAGTCGTTGAGCGCGCTCCTGGGGATCGCCGGGGGCTTCGCGTGGGTCCTCCACCTCTCCGGAGGCGGCGCACCGGTGGACGGTGCCGGGATCGCCCTCCGGATCGTGGCCCTGGGCGGTGCCATGATCCTGGGGGTGCCGCTGGTGTCGGAAGACTTCCGCACGGGCTCGGTGCAGATCTGGCTTCAGCGTCCGGTGCATCCCCTGCGATTCTACCTGGCTCGCCTCGGGGAGGCGTGGGCGGCGCTCTCGGCGCTCCTGCTGATGCTCGTGCTCTGCCTCCGTATCGCCGCGTCGGTACTCGGCTGGGAGGGGGCCGACCGGATCCTGGAGATCGTCCCCCGACTGCTGCTGGAGGGCGCCGCCGTGCTGAGTCTCTCCTTCGCGGTCTCGGCGTGGGCGCCGGCCGGGGGGCTGCTCCTGGTCTTCGCGCTGGTGGTGGCGGGAACCGTGCTGGACGACACGCTCGCCCTCCGTCCGGAGGTGATGGCGCAGCCGTGGCGCACCCTCCTGCGGGCGTTCAGCCATCCGCACACCGCGCTGGAATCCATCACACGCTTTGCGTCGGGAGCGGCGCCGTCGCTCCCCTGGGACGCGCTGGGGCGGATCCTCTCCTACTGCATGCTCTGGATCGCCCTGGCCCTGGCAGGTCTCCGGCGCACAGTCGCCCACGGGGGCCTGGCGGCGGCGCAGGGCGACTGAAAGATAGGAACACCGACCCTTGACACCCGGCTATACATTCAGATATTTCTATGTCTGCATGTAACGGAGGTGACTCGAATGGCACGCACATCGCCCAGCACGCTCCCCGCTCCGCTGGTGGACGACACGGCTCGGATTCTCCGCTGCCTGGGGCATCCCCTGCGGCTCCGCATTCTGGATGTGCTGGAGCCGGCGGGCGAAGCCACGGTGACGGAGATCCAGGATGCGCTGGGGGTGGAGCAGGCCATCGCGTCGCAGCACCTCACCAACATGCGGGACAAAGGAATCCTGGAGCGGCGGCGCGAGGGGGTGCACGTCTACTACTCCATCGCCGACGAGCGCGCGCTGAAGGTCCTGGCATGCGTCCGGGAGGCCGCGTGCTGACGCTCCGGGCCGCGCGAGGCCCACGGCGCGTGCGGGGCCACACCTGAGCATCCCCCGCGAAATCCATGAACGCAGTCGATCCATTGCCCTTATATAGAGTTATATGAATATCTACATCCTGGGATTAGCGACACTCCACACACTGGCGGCGGTGGGAGGCGAGCCACCCCACCGGGCATCCGCCGACGCACCCGCCGACACCGTACCGGTCACGCTGGAGGAGGCCGTGGCAGCAGCGCGGGCGGCCGGGCCCGGCGTCCTCCCCGCCCACGCCGCGGCCGAAGCCGCCTCCGCGCAGCTTCGCGTCGCCACCTCTCCGCTCCTCCCTTCCGCAGGGCTGGAGGCGGGGTGGATGCGTACCGACGATCCGGTGGGCGCCTTCGGAACGCGGATGCGCCAGGGGCGCTTCACGCAGTCGGACTTCGATCCGGCGCGCCTGAACCATCCCGACGCCATCGACGACATCACCGTGGGGTTGGGGATTCGGTGGTCCGCACTGGACCTCTCCAGCTTCGCCCGCCGCCGCGCCGCCGCCCTGGCGGGCGACGCCGCGGAGCTGGACGCCGCATGGGCCGAGCGCTACGCCGCCTTCTCCGCCGAGGTACGCTACCTGGAAGCGGTGGGGGCGGCGCGCCTCCTGGACGCGGCACGGACCGCCGAGGAGGCGGCTCGCGCCAACCTCGCCCGCATCCAGCGGCGGGTGGAGGAGGGCCTCCTCACCGAGGCAGAGGCCCTCCGCGCCCGGGCGGAGGCGGAGCGCGCCGCGTGGGCCCGCACCGAGGCGGAGCGCACGGTCGCGGACGCCCGCGCCCGGCTGGCGCTGGCCATGGGCTGGGAGGAGGGGCGCATCCCTGTGCCGGTGGGTCGCGACGTGGAGGCGGTGCCGGAGCCGGCGTCGGGCGCCGCACCCGGCGCCACCCCCTCCGCAGAGCCCTCTCTCGGCACGCGCCCTGACCTGGAAGCCTCCGCGCTTCGGGCAGAGGCCGCGCGGGCGGAGGCGGACGCCGCCGCGCGGGGGCGCCTCCCCCGGGTGGAGACCTTCGCGCGCACCGACGCCCACACCCCCGACGGCACATCGCCGGAGTGGAGCTGGACGTTGGGCGTGGCCGTGCGTGTGCCCCTCTTCACCGGCTTCCGCCTCAGCGGGGCCCGTCAGGCCGCGAGCGCCGCGGCGGAGGCGGCAGCCCGGGCGCACGACGAGCGTCTGCGCGCCGCGCGCACCGAACTGGAGTCCGCCCGGCGGGCGGTGGAGGCTGCCAGGCGGGCCGTGGACGCGGCGCAGGCCGCGGACGCCGCGGCGCAGGAAGCCGCGCGGCTCTACCGCCGCCGCTTCGAGGAGGGTCTCGCCACCACCGCCGATCTCCTGGCGGCGGAGGCCGCCGCCGCCCGCGCCGCCGCGGAGCGGGTCCGCGCGGAGCTGGGCCTGCGCACCGCGCTGGCCACGCTCCGCTTCCTGGGAGGCGACGCATGAGGACCGCACGGAACTACCGAATCGAGACTGAGACCATGACCGATATGACCCATCCACTTCCCCACCCGAACCCCACGGGGCGGCCACCGTCCCGCACCCTCGCGCGAAGCACCGCGCCTGTCTCTTATACACATCTC
>WGEM01000208.1 GCA_015492755.1 Gemmatimonadota bacterium
CTTGCCAAGAACCGAGCGCGGGCCTTCACCGCCTTTGCGCTCGCCAACCTGTACCTGGTCCGCTACAAGCTGTTGCCACCGGGGGCGAAGTGCGTCCTGTAATCTGGAGAGAGGCGCCAAAGGGCCGCTCGCGAGAGCTTCGCGAGCGGGCAGGGCCTCAATCCGGGCCCACCCAGCGTCTCCTGCCACCCAACCGCACAGGCATCACCGTCTGTGCAGAGCTTCCCTAGCAATCTGAACGTGTCGGCCCCGAACCCCAGGAGCGGCCCAGCCATGAGATATCAGAGTCGACGAGGGAACCAGGGAGGTGCATCGTGAACCGCCCTCGCGTGCCCGTCGCGGTACTCGGTGCCACAGGCGCGGTGGGACAGACGTTCGTACGCCTCCTCCGGCGACATCCGTTCTTCGAACTCAGGGAGGTGGCCGCGTCGCAGCGGTCCGCCGGGCGACCGTACCGCGAGGCCGTCCACTGGCTGGAGGGAGAGCTTCCTGACGCCATCGGAGATCTGGAGGTACGGCCGTGTACGCCCGAAGCGGTGCGGAGCCGCGTGGTCTTCTCCGCTCTGGACGCCTCCGTGGCGGGCGAGGTGGAGGCGTCCTTCGCGAGGGCGGGGGCGACGGTGTTGAGCAACGCACGGGCTTATCGCATGGACGACGACGTGCCCCTGGTGATTCCGGAGGTCAATGCATCCCACCTGGCGCTGGTGCGCCGGCAGCGACGGGTGAGGAGCTGGGAGGGGGCCATCGTCACCAATGCCAACTGCGCCACCACGGTGCTGGCCTTGTCCCTCGCCCCGCTACACGAAGCGGCGGGGGTACGCACGGCATTCGTGGCCACACTGCAGGCGGCTTCCGGGGCCGGTTATCCTGGCGTTCCCTCCCTGGACCTGCTTGGCAACGTCGTACCGTACATCGCCGGGGAGGAGGAGAAGATCGAGGTGGAGGCGTCCAAGATTCTGGGGCGCCTGGAGGACTTCGCGGTGGCTCCCGCGGCGATCCGAATGAGCGTGCACGCCAACCGGGTACCGGTGGAACACGGCCATACCGTATGCGTGACCGTGGAGCTGAACCGCGCAGTCGAGCCCGAAGAGGCCTCGGAGCTGTGGCGGCGCTGGCGGGGCCACCCGCTGTGCCACGGACTTCCCAGCGCCCCCGACCCGCCGCTGGCGCTGTGTGACGATCCGGACCGGCCCCAGCCTAGACGGGATGTGTGGGCCGGCCATGGAATGCGTGTCCTGGTGGGCCGAGTACGTCCTGATCCTGTGGCCCACCTCCGGTTCGCGGCTCTGGGGCACAACACGGTGAGGGGCGCCGCCGGTGGTTCGGTTCTGAACGCCGAAGTCATGGGGCGCATGGGACTCCTCCCCGACGTGAAGGAGGGCGCATGGTGAGAGCGGATACGATGCGGGTGGTGATCCTGGGGAACGGCCGCATGGGACGGGCCGTAGCTTCGGTGGCGGGTCGTACGGGCCTGGCGGTGACCGGTGTCCTGGGCCGTACGGAGGTGGAAGCCGGGACACCGGGGGCGACCGCGGCCCTGGCGGCTGCGGACGTGGCGGTGGAGTTCAGCACGGCGGACTCCGTCCCCGGCAACGTGGCACGGTGCGTCGAACGGGGCCTGCCCGTGGTGGTGGGGACCACGGGGTGGTACGAGCGCCTCGGCGAAGTGACGGCTCTGGTACGGCGCCGGGAGGGCGCGATGCTCTGGGGCCCGAACTTCTCCGTGGGTGTCGCTCTGATGTCCAGGGCCGCCGGAGTGCTGGCCCGGCTTGCGGTACCGCTGATCCGTGCGGGTTACGAAGCCAGGTTGACGGAGGTGCATCACGCAAGGAAGCGCGACGCACCCTCCGGGACCGCCATCCGGCTCCAGGAGGTCCTGCGGTCGTCCGGCCTGGACGTGGGCGTGACATCGGAGCGTGTGGGTACCGTACCCGGGACCCATCGCCTGGTGCTGGAGGGGCCGTCCGAGCGGCTCGTCCTGGAACACGAGGCCCGCACTCCGGAGGTGTTTGCCGAAGGCGCCCTCCGGGCGGCGGCCTGGCTCAGGGGCCGTCGCGGTGTGTTCACCTTCGAGGAGTCGCTCGAGTGGGACAGGGCGGAGGCGGTGGCGGAGTGAGCCGGGCGCTCCTGGGATGCGGCACTGCGCTGGTGACTCCGTTCCGCTCCGACGGTGCCCTGGACGAGGCTGCGCTGGCGGCACTGGTGCGCCGGCAGGTGTCGGCGGGCGTGGGTTTTCTCGTGCCGTGCGGCTCCACCGGGGAGGCGGCCACCATGGGTCTCGACGAGCAGGTGCGGGTGGTGGCGCTCGTTGCGGAGGTGGTGGATGGGCGGCTGCCGGTGGTGGCGGGTGCCGGTGGTAACGACACGCGCGCCGTGGTGGCGAAGGGACGGGCGCTGGTGGACGCGGGAGCCACACATCTCATGCACGTCGTGCCCATGTACAACAGGCCGCAGCAGCGCGGGCTCGTCCAGCACTTCACGCGCGTTGCGGACGCATCGCCCCTGCCCGTGCTCCTGTACAACGTCCCGGGCCGGACGGCATGCAACATGCGGGCCGACACGACGCTGGAGCTCGCCGAGCACCCCAACATCATCGGCATCAAAGAGGCCTCGGGTGACCTGGCCCAGATCGATGAGCTGCTGAGGGGGCGTCCCGAGGGCTTCGCCGTGCTGGCCGGAGACGATGCGTGGACACTTCCGCTGGCGGCACTCGGGGGCGACGGAGTGGTGTCGGTGGTCTCCAACGTGACGCCGGGGGCCATGACCCGCCTCACACACGCCGCACTGGAGGGTCATCTGCCGGCGGCGCGCCAGCTCCACCGCACCCTGGCGCCGCTCATGCAGGCGATGTTCGTGGAAACGAATCCCGTTCCCGTGAAGGTGGCACTCTCGCTGCTGGGTCTCTGTGCTCCTGACGTGAGATCACCGCTGACATCCATCGATCCGATACACGTTCCGGTGCTGGAGGAAGCCCTCCGGGCAGCGGACCACCTCCTTGACCCCGCCGAGGGTCAGGTCTGAAGGCGCGGCGGGCGAGCGACGGGACGATCCGCCGGAGGCAGGCCATCCTTTTTTTGAACTCGAGGAGAAGGAAGAACGAGAAGATGATGCGTGTGGACGATCTCCAGGAGCGTGTCGAGGCGCTGGCCGCCCTGGATGCGGCTGAACCTCCCCCGGCGGAGGCGCGTGCGGTGGTGGATGCCCTCCTTACGGCCCTGGAAGAGGGGGAGGTGCGCGCCGCGGTTTGCTCGGAGGGGGTGTGGCAGGCGGTTCCCTGGGTGAAGCAGGGGATCCTTCTCGCGTTCCGCGTGGGAAGGGTGCGGGGGTACGCGCCGCCGGGGTGTCCTCGAACGCCGGCGCCGGAGCGCGCGGCGACCGGAGAGGTGGAAGCGGCGGGAGACTCCGAGGACGGAGTGGCATTCCGCGACAAGGACACGCTTCCGCCGCGGCTCTTCGGTGAGCGCCTCGGTGTGCGTGTGGTGCCGGGGGGATCGGCGGTACGGCGCGGGGCCTATCTGGCGCCCGGCGTGGTCTGCATGCCCCCGATGTACGTGAACGTGGGCGCCTGGGTAGGACGGGAGAGCATGATCGATTCCCACGCTCTGGTGGGCTCCTGTGCGCAGGTGGGTGCGCGCGTCCACGTGAGCGCCGCCGCGCAGATCGGTGGCGTGCTGGAGCCGATCCACGCCTCGCCGGTGGTGGTGGAGGACGACGTGGTTGTGGGGGGCAATTGCGGTGTCTATGAAGGCACCGTGGTGAGGAAAGGCGCGGTGCTGGCCGCAGGTGTCATCCTCACCCGGTCCACGCCTCTCTTCGACCTCGTGCATGAACGGGTGATCCGGGGTGACGCGACTCAGCCTCTGGAGGTCCCCCCCGGCGCCGTGGTGGTCCCGGGCTCCCGCGCGGTCTCCTCCGCATGGGGAGGAGACCGCGGGCTCTCGCTCTACACCCCTGTCATCGTGAAGTACCGGGACGACAAGACCGACCTTGCCACCGCCCTGGAGCGCTGGCTGAGGTAGTCCCTCACCCTCCGTCGCTGATGAGGGGCGCCAGCCCCCGCTGCGCCAGTCGCTGGTTGAAAGCCCGAACCTCCGTCTCCACCAGCGCGTCCAGACGCTCTCGCGCGTCGGTGAGCGTTCCGCGCAGCAACGTATGCACTTCGCGCTGCTGGTCGGTGGGCGGGAAGTCCGCGGTGCTCACACCGTTGGCAAGGTGCCGCAGCTTCTCCACCAGCTTGGCGGGATAGCGCACGCCGTCCTGACCGGTGCCGGTGGTGCGGAGCTGGATGAGATCCTCCTCCACCGCGATGAGCGCCGTGTCGAGCTGGTGTGCGTCGCCGATGAGGTCTTCGGCACCGCCGTGGTCCTCCAGCACGGCCACCAGGTCATAGAGCTGCCGGCGGAGCCATTCGATGCGGTTGATGGCGTCGGCGGCGGCGTCGTAGTCGTTGCGGATTTCCTGCATGAGCGCGAACTGCGCTTCGATGTCCGCCAGGCTCCCCTGCGAGGAGGGGTCCTTGAGGACGTTCAGCTCGCGCGAGAACTCCTGCCCGTCCACCTCCAGCGTCACCGTGTAGGTGCCGGGAGGGTGGCGAGTGGACATGCCGCTCTGCACCCGCACCCGCTCCGGCCCGTAGTCCACCCAGTCGGCGTACAGCGGGGGCACTCTGCGCTTGATGGGTGTGCTCTCCTCACCCTGGAAGTCCCAGAAGACCCGGTTGATGCCGGGCCGGCTCGTGCCCTCGAGCGTGCGCACCAGCGCGCCGTTGGCGTCGCGGATGCGCAGCGTCACCTGCTTGCCGGCATTGCCGGCTCCCAGCCAGTAGTTGATGAACGCCGCGTTGGGCGGGTTCTCGCCAGCGCTCATGTCGTTGTTCATCTGCGCCGGTGTGGTGCGCGGATTGAACCGGTACGCCTCGCGGGGCTGGAAGAGGTGCGCGCCGGAGGCCCGCACGTCGTCGGTGAGCTGCTGGAGCGGCGTGAGGTCGTCCATGATCCAGAAGCCCCGGCCGTACGTGCCGATGACCAGGTCGTTGAAGTGCTCCTGCACCACGATCCCGTACACGGGCGCCGGTGGCATGTTGTTCACCAGCGGCTGCCAGTGGTCGCCGTCGTCGAAGCTCAGGTAGACGCGGTTCTCGGTGCCCAGATAGAGGAGTCCGGGCCGTACCGGGTCCTCCTGGATGCTCCGGGTGAAGCTCAGGATGTGGTCGTCGATGCCCTCGGTGATCTTCGTCCAGCTCTCGCCGTAGTCGTCGGTCCGGTAGGCGTAGGGCCGGAAGTCCCCCTGCTGGTGGGCCTCCACCACCAGATACGCCTTACCGGCGTCCCAGCGCGACGCGTCGATGCCCCGCACCACGCCGTCGGTGGGCCAGTCGGGGAAGTTGCCGGTGACGTCGGTCCAGGTGCGGCCGTCGTCGCGGCTCACGTGCACCTTTCCGTCGTTGGTTCCGGCGTAGAAGACACCCTGCTGCGCCGGAGACTCGTCGAAGGCGTAGATGACGCAGCAGTACTCCACACCGATGTTGTCGGGGGTCAGCCCCCCGCTGATCCCCTGCCGGCTCTTGTCGTTGGTGGTGAGGTCCGGGCTGATGACTTCCCAGCTCTGCCCGCGGTTGCGCGTGCGGTGCACATGCTGGCTCGTGACGTAGACGGTCTCGTGGTCGTGGGGCGAGATGAGGAGCGGGAAGGTCCACTGGAAGCGGTAGCGCAGCTCCGCCGCGGGCCATCCTCCGGTGCTCTCGGGCCACACCTCCACGTTCCGGAACTGGCGGGTGCGCTCGTCGTAACGCACCACGATGCCCCCCCGCGCACCCGAGCCCGAGGCGCTGGACCACACGATGTTGGGATCGGTGGGGTCGGGGGTGGCGAAGCCGCTCTCGCCCCCGCCCACCGAGTGCCAGTCGCCCCTCGGAATCCCGCCGCCACGGCCGAAGTACAGGGAATTCGACGGCCCCCGGAAGCTGGGTCCGTCCTGGCGGTTCCCAAGCACGTGATAGGGAATCGCGTTGTCCACCGTCACGTGGTACATCTGCGCGATGGGAAGCTCGGTACGGTAGTACGACTTCCCGCGGTTGCGGGAGATGTGCACGCCCTGGTCGTTGCCGATGATGATCCGGTCGGGATCCAGGGGGTCGATCCAGAGGTCGTGGTAGTCCCCTCCGGGACGTTCCACGCCCTGGTGCGTGATGTAGGTAAGGCCGCCGTCGTAGGAGCGGGCGAGCTGCGCGGTGAGGAAGAACACCTCGTTCTCGTCGTCGGGGAAGACCCGGCAGTTGTTGTAGTAGGCGGTCCGGCCCCCCAGGTCCCGGCTGTGGTTCACCAAGCGCCAGGTGGCGCCTCCGTCGTCGGAACGCCAGAGCTCGCCCGACTCGGTGGGCCGGCCGTGCCACGGCACCCCGTCTCCCGTCTCGATGAGGGCGTAGATGCGCCTGGAGTTCGCCTTCGACATGCAGACGTCGGTTTTGCCCACCGGAAGCTCCGGAAGGCCGTTTCCGGACAGACGCGTCCAGGTGTCACCGCCGTCGCGCGACAGGTAGATCCCGGAGCCGGGGCCCCCGCTCTCCCGGCCCCATGTATGCACTTCGATGGTCCACATCCCGGCGAAGAGCACGCGGGGATTGTTGGGGTCCATGATGAGGCTGGACGCGCCGGTATTCTCGTCCACGAAGAGCACCTGCTCCCAGCTGCGGCCGCCGTCGGTGGTACGGTAGATGCCGCGCTCGCGCTGCGGGCTGTGGGCGTGACCCAGCGCCGCCACGAATACGATGTCGGGGTTCGTGGGATGGATGACGATGCGGCTGATGCGGCCGGTGGCCTCCAGCCCCATATGCTCCCAGTGCTCGCCGCCGTCGGTGGAGCGATACACACCGTCACCCACCGTCACGTTGGAGCGGATGTGCGGCTCGCCGGTGCCCGCCCACACCACCATGGGATCGGAGGGCGCCACCGCCAGGGCGCCGATGGAGTGCACGCGCTGTTCGTCGAACACCGGCCGCCAGATGGTGCCCCCGTCTTCGGTCTTCCAGAGGCCTCCGGAGGCGGCGCCGGCGTAGTAGACCAGCGGGTTCCCCGGAACCCCCGCCACCGACGCCACCCGGTTGCCGATGGGGCCGATGTGGCGGAACCGGAGGGCGGAGAGCTGCTCGGCGGGGACGGTCTGCGCCGCCAGCGGCGGGGGCGCCGCCTCCGTCGCGGTCCCTGCCAGGGTTGCCAGAAGGGTGAGCGTCAGGCTGGCGCGGGAGAGGGAACGCGGACGTCGAGGGAACATGGGACACCTCCGGACCACAGTCGGCGGATCAAGCCTCGCCAACATCCGGGGGTGTGCCGCCCCCGGCAAGAGGGGCCGAGGCCGCCACCGCGCCGGCCATCACCAGGTCAAAACCCACGCACGCGGGGACGTACCAGGCGGGCACCCACGGGAGCGCCGGCGCGGTGTGAAGCCCCAGGTCCCATCCCACGTGCAGGAGCCAGCCCGCCGCCAGGATCATGGCGTAGCGCCGCACCCCGCCCAGCGCCAGCGCGCTGAAGACCAGGAGGCCGCCCACCTCGGTGCTCACCCAGTTCCCGGCTCCGGCGCGCGCCGCCCAGAGCACGTAGACCAGCGTCGCGGCCACCAGCGCGAGGGCGTGGATCCATCGGGCGCGCGCAGGCCACGCGCGTGCCACCAGCACGAAGGGGATGGCGGCGACGGCACCCAGCAGGACCTGGGCGGGGCTCACGGGTGCAGCCTCGGTGTGGGGGTGGGGAGGTACAGGCGGGCATGTGTTCCGTGCCCGGGAGCGCTCTCCAGCACCAGAGCTCCGCCGCTCAGGCGGGCAAACCGGTCCGCCACGAACAGGCCGAGGCCCATGGCGAGGCGGTCCCCGTGCGTGGTGAAGAAGGGCTCCGTCGCGCGCCGGAGTGTGACGGGGTCCATCCCCGGACCGGAGTCGGAGACTTCGATGACCACGAATGTGCCGGGCTCCAGGCCCGGCACCTCCCCGGAGCACACCTCGGTCTCGTCGGTGCGGATCACGAGGGAACCTCCGCCGGACATGGCTTCGAATGCGTTCCGGACCAGGTGCAGGAGGACGCGCCGCAGACGTTCCGGATCCGCCAGGACGGCGCGAGACGCGTGGAGGAACGTCACGATGGACACCGCTCCCTCGCGGTCTTCCGAAACCTGCGCCGCCACGCCGGCGCAGACGGCGTCCACTGCCGTGAGCCGTGGGGAGAAGACGGGTGAGGGGAGGAGGTACCCCAGGTCCTCCATGGTGGCCCGGACGCGCTCGCCCGCGTCCATGGCGTCGCGCACCGCGTGTCGCGTCCCCTGCCCCGTGCGTTGATGGGACAGGTGCTCCAGGTTTCCCAGGATCACCGTGAGCGCATCGTTCACCCGTTGGGTGAGCGCTGCGGTGAGATGGGAGACGTGGGCTGCCTCGGGTCGCACTTCAAGCACCGAGGGGTCAGGCCCGGAGCCCGGGAAGACCGCCTGCCGCGCCCGGAGTGAGCTGCGCTGGGTCCGGATCCATTCGCGCTCCACGCGCAGCGCACCCGGGATGCGCCCGTGCCGCTTTCGCACATGTGCCGTGATCTGCACCGACGCCACGGAGAGACCCAGCACCAGCGTCGCCGCCAGGAGGAGCGTCAGCAGCCCGTCGTCGTCGGCGAACACCTCGTCCAGCGTGCGCGGTCGGCCCTCCACCAGCACGGGCCGGCCCTCGAACCGTTCCGGCTCCGCGTTCAGCTCCGCCAGGGAGAGCCGGCGAGGCTCCAGCGGCTCCCCGTGCGCGAGAATCGCGACGCGGTCCACCTCCAGCGTCGTCACGCCCCGATACTGGCCCAGCACGCCCTCCGCCGCCACGTAGTCCCAGAGGCGGGCCGCAGCCAGCGCCCCGTCCCCGCCTCCGTCGTTGGCGCTCCTGGACGTAGCTTGGGCTACGCCGTCGTCGCGCCGCCTAGGATTCGGGGCCGTGGCACGCCCAACGCGGCCCGCTCTCTTACTCGGACAGGCTCCTACGACCGAATGCACTGTCAGGACGGGAGGACGAGTGCGATGTTGACGCCGAGATTGAACACGAAACCCGCCGCCCCGTGGTGGGCGGTGCTGGCCGCCCCCGCGCTGGGCGTGCCGCTCATCATCGTGCTGCTGGCGGTGGCCGGCGGCGAGCGCCGCATGGAGTCCGGAGCGGACGCCACCGCCCGGGTGCTCATGGAGACCGACGCCGTGCCGGCGGCGGTGCATGCCCCGGCGGAGCCGGCGGCGCCGGAGGCGGCAGGTGCCGTGACGCTGAAGCGCTGCTGACGCCCCGCTCGGGACTGGACGGAGCCGGGACCCGGGGTGGCGTCGCCGCGGAACACGCATGGACGACCTGCACATCCCCAACGACGCCACCTACGCCCCGGTTGCGCTGACGGACCTCATCGCCGGCGCGCCCGTCGCCTCCAGGGTCCTTCTGGGGGCGACGCTGCCGGGCAGGATCCTCGGTGCCGCGGCGCTGGGGCTCTACGCCGGGGCGGTGGTGAAGGACTGGGTCCATCGCCGGGAGATGCGCTGGATCGACTTCCAGGCGGAGTTCGGCGCCGACGTCCGTACCCTGGAGCCTATGCCGGAGGCGGAGCGGGCGGCGGAGGTACGGGCGCTGGCGGCGAGGCTGACGGAGGCCTTCACGCCGCACCGGATCCAACGTGAGGCACTGGCGCCCCTGGTCAACGACGTCCTCACCGCGTACATCGCGTCCATCACGGGGCAGCGCGTCCATACCAGTTCCCAGGTGCGGAGCTTCACGCTGGCGAGCCTGGTGTTTCCGTTCGCCATGGGCGCCTGTGATGTCCTCTCCGGCGACGTGGCGCTCTTCCGGGACACGGGGATCTTCGAGCCCCACGTGCTCTGCCACGAATTCGTTCACCGGAAGGGGTACTGGAAGGAACTCCATGCCCAGGTACTCTCGTACCTGGCGCTGAGCACCTCGGGCCATCCCGTGCTCATCCAGGCCGCGTGGGCCGAACGCCTCCACCGGCAGCTCCGCGTACTGGCCGGCGACGACCACGCGCGGTACCACGAGCTGGTGGACGACCTCGGTCTCCCGGGGGAGGTGGCGGAAGCGCTGCATCGGCTCCGCCCCCCTGCGGGTGCCTACGAGAGCGTGG
This sequence comes from Gemmatimonadota bacterium, assembly GCA_015492755.1. Classification (GTDB taxonomy): domain Bacteria; phylum Gemmatimonadota; class Gemmatimonadetes; order Longimicrobiales; family Gaopeijiaceae; genus S146-37. The sequence goes on from WGEM01000208.1 coordinate 10,131, forward strand.
TGGGCGCCGCCATGAAGGCCCTCTACGACGAGCGGCTACGCCTCACCGGCCAGAACGGACTGTCGGATTACGACGAGGGCTTCACCAACTTTCTCTGGACGTTTCGCCGCTCCGGGTCGTGTCGTCAGGATCCGCGCCAGGCGGAGGTGTGAAGAGATCCATCTGGGCTCCCCGGGGCGGTGCGGGTGGGCGAAACGACGCGGCGGAGAGGCCCGGCGGACGCGCCAGTCCCAGCCGGGTGGTGTGCACCCGGAAGGTATCGGCGATGTGCCGCGCCCACGGCCCCTCGCCCCGACCCCGCACCTCGTAGCGCGCATCGTACAGGCGCCCCCCTCGGAGGGCTCGGACCCGGTTGAGCACCTTGTCCTTCCGCTGCGGAACGGCGCGCTCCAGCCAGTCGATGAAGAGTTCCTTTACGGCGTGAGGGAGACGGAGCACGATGGTGGACGCGAAGCTCGCCCCCGCCGCCGCAGCCGCCTCCAGGATGGAGGGGAGCTCGTGATCCGTCAGGCCGGGGATCACGGGAGCC
>WGEM01000209.1 GCA_015492755.1 Gemmatimonadota bacterium
GTGGAGACCCGGGGGCGGGCGCGGGATCAGAACGAGCGGTTCGAAGCCGTGGAGCCGGATCAGTTTTCGGGTCTGCCGGTGGTGGTGCTGGTGGACGGGACGAGCGCGTCCGCATCGGAGATCATCGCGGGGGCGCTCCAGGACCACGACCGGGCCCTGCTGGTGGGTGAGATCACCTTTGGAAAGGGCTCGGTGCAGACGCTCTACCGTCTCTCCAGCGGCGACGTGTTGCGGCTCACCACCGCGCGGTGGTACACCCCGCTGGGGCGCTCCATCTCGAGGGAGCGAGACGTGGACGCCATCGAGGAAGAGGAGCTGGACAGCAGCCGGCTCGCCATCGACGGGCAACTGGTGCGTCCGCCCGACCTGGAAGGCCGACCCACCTTCACGACTCCGGCGGGACGGACGGTGTACGGTGGTGGCGGCATCACACCCGACGTCATCGAAGTGCCGGAGACGCTGTCCGAGGCGGAGGAGGAAGCGGTCTACCGCCTCTACCGGAGAGCCGGCGCCTTCACGGTGGCGGTCTTCAATTACGCCGTGGCGTTCGTCCAGGAGCATCCGGGGCTCCAGCCTGGGTTCGAGCTGGGTGCGGAGGATCTCGAGGCCTTCTACCGCCGCCTGCCCGAGTGGGAGGTGGAGATTCCGCGAACGGTCTTCCGACAGGCGGAGCGCTTCATCCGCTACCAGCTGGAGCGGGAGATCGCCCTGCAGGCCTGGGGTGACGCCGGGCAGTTCCAGCAGGTGCGCCGCCACGACCGGCAGCTGCAGCGGGCGCTGGAGCTCCTGCGGGGCGCCGATTCGCCGGAAGCGCTCATCGCCTCGGTGGCTGGGCCGGAAGGGGCTCCGTGACGCGATCCCTCGTGCGGCGCGCTGCGGGGCGACACGGGCCGTCCCGCAGGGACATGGGTTCGCCCCGGCCGCCGAAGGCACATTGAGCACGCCCGGCATGGTGGAAGTGCTCCGGGGCACCACCCTGGAGTCGGTACACCGGGTACACGTGGCCATCTCCGACGCCGGCGGGACGGTGGTGGCGGCGCTGGGGGATCGCCACCGGGTCACCTACTACCGGTCCGCGGCCAAGCCTCTGCAGGCGCTTCCTCTGGTGGAGGACGGTGTCCTGGAGCGCTTCGGCCTGGACGATATGGAACTTGCGCTGGCGTGTGCGTCTCACGAAGGAGAGACGGCGCACGTGGAGGGGGTGCGGCGAATGCTGGCCAAAATCGGGCTCGATGAAGAGGCGCTGGCCTGCGGACCGCACCTGCCGTATTCGGAGGAGGCCCGTCATGCGCTCCTGGCGGCCGGACAGGTGGCGCGCCGGGTCCACAACAACTGTTCGGGGAAACATGCGGGGATGCTGGCGCTGGCGCGCGCCCATGGGTGGCCCGTGGAGGGCTACCATCGGGCGGGTCACCCCGTGCAGGAGAGGATGCGGATGGAGGTTGCGCGCTGGAGCGGGCTGAACCGGGAAGCCGTGGACACCGCCGTGGACGGGTGCGGCGTGGTGTCTTTCGCCGTGCCGCTGGGCGCCATGGCCGGCTCCCTGGCCCGTTTCGCCGCCGCCGCTGCCGTCGGTGAGCCGCCTGCACGCGTAGTGGAGGCCATGACGACGCACCCCTTCATGGTGGGTGGGACGCGGCGCGCGTGCACCGAGGTGATGCGCCGCACCGGCCGGCGAGCCTTCGTCAAGCTGGGTGCGGAAGGGGTGTACGTGGGGGGGCTCCCGGAGGAGGGCATCGGCTTCGCGCTGAAGGTGGAGGACGGCGGCCGCCGCGCCGGGGAGGTGGCGATGATCCGGGTGCTGGAGGTGCTGGACGCGCTCACCGGTGACGACCTCGAGGCGCTGGCCGACCTTCGCCGCCCCCGGATCCGCAACACCCGTGACGAGGTGGTGGGGGAGATCCGGGCGTCCTTCGACATTCCCGGTCTCCCCGGGTGAGGAGGTCGGACCGGCTCCGGCTGGTACGCCTCTCCGCGGCGCTGGCGTCGCGGGATCGGGAGCGGCTGGAGGAGGCCTTGGAAGCGGCGCTCGCCCTGGCCGACGGCGACGCCGTGGAGGAGGCTCTCCTGCAGAGTTATCTCTTCCTTGGATATCCCGCGGCCCTCAACGCCTTCGCGTTGTGGAGGCGTCTCAGCGGCCGGCCGGCGCCGGAGCCCACGGACGACGACCCGGGTCTCTGGCGGGCACGGGGAGCCGAGGTCTGTCGCGCGGTGTATGGAGCACAGGTGGAGCGCCTCCGGGAGAACGTGCGGGCGCTGCACCCGGATCTGGAACGCTGGATGCTGGAAGAGGGCTACGGCAAGGTGCTGGCCCGCCCGAATCTGACGCTGGCGGACCGGGAACTGTGCATCGCCGCGATGCTGGCGGTGCAGGGGGCGCCCCGGCAGCTCTACGCGCACCTCCGAGGGGCACTGCGGGCGGGTGTGCCGGTGGCGGAGGTGGACGAGGCGCTGGAGGTGGCGCTCACGCTGGCCACCCCGGAGTTGGCTGCGGAGGCGCGCGAGGTGTGGCACGAGCTCCGCGGCCGGATCGCCGCTGCCGCCGACGGCCGCACCGAGGGGGAGTAGGCACGCATGTTCGTCGATCGCGCCGTCATCGAAGTCAAAGCGGGCACCGGAGGATCGGGGTCCGACGCATTCCGACGGGAGAAGGGCGTACCCCGCGGGGGCCCCGCCGGCGGCGACGGCGGCAAGGGGGGTGACGTGGTGCTGGTGGCGGATCCTCAGCTCACCACGCTCCTGGACTACTCCTACAAACGCCACTACAAGGCGGAGCGGGGTCGTCACGGTGAAGGGAAGCGCCGGACGGGGCGGTCCGGGCAGGACCTGGAGCTTCGCGTCCCCCCGGGCACCGTGGCCTACGACGCCGATACCGACGAACTCCTGGGCGAACTGGTGGAGCCGGGCCAGCGCCTGGTCATCGCCCGGGGCGGCCGGGGCGGGCGCGGCAACGTCCACTTCGCGACGCCCACCCGTCAAGCGCCGCGGCGGTGGGAGCCGGGCGAGGAGGGTGAGGAACGCCGGATCCGCCTCGAACTCAAGCTCATCGCGGACGTGGGCCTCGTGGGTGAGCCCAATGCAGGGAAGTCCACCTTCCTCGCCACCGTCACGGCGGCGCGCCCCCGCGTGGCGGACTACCCCTTCACCACGCTGGAGCCCAACCTGGGCGTGGTGAATCTGGGCGGATTCCGCTCGTTCGTGCTGGCGGACATCCCGGGGATCATCGAGGGTGCCCACGAGGGTCGCGGGCTGGGCCACCAGTTCCTCCGCCACATCGAGCGGACGCGCACGTTGGCGCTCATGGTCCCCGTGGATGCTCCCGACCCGCAGAAGGAGTACGACACGCTCCGGAGCGAGCTGGAGGCCTATTCGCCCGAGCTAGCCCGGAAGCCGCACTGCGTGGTACTCACGAAGGTGGACCTCCTGGCGCCGGGTGAAGCGCCGCCCCGACTGGAGGCGCCCGAAGCCTGGGGGATCTACGCCGTCTCCTCCGCCACGCGGCAGGGGCTGGACGCCGTCCTGGAGGGGCTCTGGGCTCGGAGCCGGCCCGGCGTGGCCACCCCCGCACCCGGGCGACCCGGCTCGGGAGACGCGCCGCGTCCGGACGCCGCCGAGGACGGCGAGGACGAGGACTGGTGGACGCCGTAAGCGGGGCCGCCCGCCACCACGAGATCCGGGCGCTCCTCTGCCTGGACGCACTCCCTGACGTGGGCCCGCGCACGCTGCTCCGACTGGTGGAGCGCTTCGGGTCCGGGCGCGCGGCGTGGAGCGCCCGCCCGGCGGACTTCGCGGCGGTGGCGGGCCGGGCCGCCGCCGCCGCACGCCGGGACCCGCAGGTGGAGCGAAGGGTGGATGACGGGCTCCGCAGGGCGCGGCGGGACGCCATGGAGATCCTCATATGGACGGACGGGTCCTACCCGGCCGGGCTCCGGCGCCTGGCCGATCCGCCGCCGGTGCTCTTCCTGCGGGGAGCCCGTCATCCACCCTTCGCTCCACCTGCGGGTCCCGGCGTGCGGCGGCGGCGGCCCGGCCCGCCAC
>WGEM01000210.1 GCA_015492755.1 Gemmatimonadota bacterium
CCCAGCAGGGCCAGGAGGATGAGGATCAGGGGACCCAGGAGCGGGCTCATGGCGGTGGCCCCGCCCGGCGCTGCCGCCATCACCGGAGCTCCGCCCGTCAGATGGGGCTGCTTTCGTCGCCCAGCTCGGGCGCGAGCCCCACGACGCGGTCCACCGGGAGGGTGAAGGCGATTCCGGTGCCCGGCGCCTCGAAGTTTCCCGTGACGTCCTGGAGGAGCGCCAGCGCCTCATCCACCTTCTCGGCGGGAATCACACTGAGGATCATCCGGTTCTGGGGGCGGGAGCCACTCACCAGCGTCTGCAGCCCGGCGAAGATGGGAATGTCGGCGGAGAGCACCCGCCCCATCCCCTCGGAGTGGACGACGGTGGCACCGGTGATGCCCAGCTCCACGAACCCCGCGAGGATCTCGTCCAACTTCTCGAGGTCGTTGATCACGGCCACGAGAAGGCGCGTCTCGGCGCCGGTACTCATACGTGCTGCCGGTCGACCTGTTCGACGATGGCGAGGATCTCTTCCTCGTCCTCGGCTCCTTCCAGCCGGTCGATGAAGTCCTCGTGTCGCACCAGGCGGCAGATCCGCCCCAGGAGTTTCACGTGCTCACGCTCGAAGCCCGGAGGGGAAAGGAGCACGAAGAAGAGCCGTACCGGCTCCACGCCGGGGGGGCCGAACTGGACGGGCTCCCGCGCCAGCGCCAGTCCGATGGTGGGGGCCTTCAGCTCGGGCACGGTGGCGTGGGGGACGGCAAGCCCGGACCCGATGACGGTGGGGTGCACGCGCTCCCGCTCCAGGAGTTTTTCGCGGATGGTCTCCTCCCGGCCCACACCCACCGCCGCGGCGCGGGCCGCCAGCTCACCGATGACCCCCTCCACGTCGCGGGCCTCCAGGTGGGACACCACGAACTCGTGTTTCAGATAGTCGCTGAGCTTCATCTCGGGCGGGGCGTGCGGGCCGGGGTGATGGGCATGCCGGAACAGGCGATTCTACCACAATTCCGGGAAGGGGAGCAACCGGGCGGCACGCAATGTGCACGGCTGCAGGGAGAGACCATCCGCCGCCTCGAGCGTCCGACGTCGCCGCACGGTGGTGTCCGCCGCTCCGGGGACCGGTGGACCCTGATTCGGCGTTCTGCGCGGGGGTGCGACGAGATGGACGGGCGTGAGTTGATGGGAGCGACGGCCCTTGGGTATGTTCCGGCCCGCCGCGCGCGGCCCCGGCCGGCGCACGACCTCACACACGCGAACCCGGAATCCATGGGGATCTTCCAGGTGGAGGGCGGTCACCGCCTCGAAGGGCGGATCCGCCCGGCCGGAAACAAGAATGCGGCGCTGCCGTGCATCGCCGCGGCACTCCTCACCGACGAGCCGGTGACGCTGCACAACGTGCCCAGAATCCGGGATGTCCTCACGCTCCTGGACATCGTGGAGTCGCTGGGCGCCTCGGTGGCATGGACGGCCGAGCACTCGGTGCGGATCGAGGCTGCGGGCGTCCGCTCCGGGACGGTGGAGCGACGGCTGGCGGAGCGCATCCGGGCCTCGCTCCTCCTGGCGGGTCCCCTCCTGGCGAGGCTGGGCCGGGTGGAGCTGCCGCCCCCGGGGGGCGACGTCATCGGGCGGCGCCGGATGGATACCCACTTCCTGGCCTTCGAAGCCCTGGGTGCCCGCGTGGAGCTCAACGGCGGCTTCACCATCGTGGGGCCGGAGCTCCGCGGCGCCGACATGTTCCTGGACGAGCCTTCGGTGACGGGTACCGAGAACGCCATCATGGCCGCCGCCACCGCGCGTGGCACCACGCGCATCCGCAACGCTGCCGCGGAACCGCACGTCCAGGACCTGTGCCACCTTCTCCGGGAGATGGGGGTCGCCATCGACGGCGTGGGCACGCACGTGCTGGAGATCGAAGGCGCCGGGCGGCTCGGTGGAGCCGAGTACACCATCGGCGCGGACCACATCGAGACGGGCTCCTTCATCGGGCTGGCGGCGGTGACGGGCTCCGACCTGGTGGTGGAGGGCGCCCCGGTGGAGCATCTGGATTCCACGCTGCTGGGATTTCACCGCCTGGGGATCGAGTGCGAGGTGCACGGCCGTGACCTCCACGTGCGCGGCGCCGGCGAGCACGTCATCCGCCAGGACGCCTTCGGACACGTGCCGAAGCTGGACGACGGCCCGTGGCCGGCCTTCCCCGCGGACCTCACCTCCATCGCCGTGGTGGCGGCGACGCAGTGCCGCGGGACCGTGCTCATCCACGAAAAGATGTTCGAGTCGCGGATGTACTTCACCGACAAGCTGGTGGCCATGGGTGCGTCCATCATCCTGTGCGATCCGCACCGCGTGGTGGTGGTGGGCCCGGCGCCCCTCCAGGGCGGTGTGGTGGAGAGTCCCGACATTCGCGCGGGGATGGCGCTCCTCATCGCGGCCCTGGGCGCGAGGGGGACGAGCCGGATCCGGAACGTGGGGCAGATCGAACGGGGGTACGAAGCCATCGACGAGCGTCTGCGGGGGTTGGGCGCACGGATCGAACGGATCGCGGACGCCGACGACTGAGGTGGGCGGCGCGGGACGCGTTCACCCTGTGGCTCCACGCCGAAACCCGGGGGCACGCCATCGCGTAGGAGGGGGCATGAGCGAACAGAAGAAGGGCGCGAGAGAGAAGGTGTCTGACGGCATCCGCCAGGGGATCGGCGTGCTGTCGGCGTTCAAGGAGGCGCTGGAGGAGACGATCCAGGAAGCCCGGGAACGCGGAGACCTCTCTGCGGAGCGCGCCAGGGAGATCATGAAGCAGGCGCTGGAGAAGGCCCAGAGCGCCGCGGAGGAGGCGAAGGAGAAGCTGGACTTCGTCACCCACAAGGAGTTCGAGGAGCTGCTTCGGCGCGTGGAGGCGCTGGAGGCGCGCGTCGCGGCGCTGGACGGCCAGGATGCGGAGGCAGCGGCCGGGCCGGCTTCCGGAGAAGCGGACGATGGGGGCGGCGAGGAGACCGCCGGCGAGGCCGCTGCGGAGAGTCAGGCCTCGGACGGCGGTGAGGCAACCCGGGGAGGGGACCAGGAGGAGCGCGAGACGCCGCCGGAGGGCTGAGCGCCACACATCCTCCAGGAGGGCGCCGACGGCGGAACTTGAGGCTGCCGTCGGTGTCCTCTATATTGGAGGGCCGGGAGAACCGCCTCCGGGGGCGGTTTTTTTGCAAGTGGGGGAGCGGTTCGCCCCCGCTTTTTTGTTCGATGTGGACTTCGGGGGTACGTCGCTCCGGCGGTGTACCCCTGTTGATTGGAGACATGGGAGTATGCGGGTGCTGAGAGGCATCGAAACGGAACTCGAAGACCGGGTGGAGCGCCTGGGGTTCGAGGTCGTGGAGGTGCGGTGGGGCGGCACCTCCCGGCGTCCCGTGCTGCAGCTCCGTATCGATCGGCCCGACGCCGCCCCCGGGCACGGCGTCACCGTGGAGGACTGCGCCACAGTGAGCCGGGCGCTGGAGCCGTGGCTGGACGAGATGGAGGAGATGCCGGAGCGCTACGTGCTGGAGGTCTCCTCACCGGGCGTGGAGCGTCCCCTCACGAGGGACCGGGATTTCGAGCGCTTTCGGGGCGAGAAGGTGGCGCTCCGCGGCTATGACGTACTGGCCGGACGGGCGAGAAGGTTGGAGGGGGAGCTGCTGGGGCTGGAGGAGGACGACTCCGGCCAGACGCGGGTCCGGCTGCAGATGGACAACGGCGACGAGGTGAGCGTGCCGCGCTCGGAGATCGAGCGTGCACACCTCGTTTTCACGTGGACATGAGGGTGTAGATATGGCGAACGCGGCCCAGATCATGGCGGCATTCCGCGATGTGGCGGAGACCAAGAGCCTCTCCGACGAGGAGATGGCGGATCTGGTGAAGGACGGCATCATGGCCGGCCTGGCCCGGATCTACGGTCCGACGGTGCAGGCCGAGGTGGAGATCGACGAGGACACCGGCGAGTTCGAGATCGTGGTGCTCCGGCGCGTCGTCGAAGAGGTGGAGGACCCCGCGTGTGAGATCTCGCTGGAGGAGGCCCGCTGGGACGACCCCACCTTCGAGGTAGGCGACGTGATGGAGATCCCGGTGGACTTCTCCCAGTTCGGTCGAAATGCCGTCATGGCGGTGAAGCAGCGCATCGTGCAGCGTGTGCGCGAGAACGAGCGCGACCGCATCCGCCACGAGTTCGCAGGCGAGGTGGGAGAGCTCCTCTCGGGTGAGGTGCAGCAGATCGAGCGCGGCAAGATCGTGGTGCTTCTCAACCGCTCGCGCGACGCCGACGCCATCATTCCGTGGAAGGAGCAGAACCCCCGCGAGCGCTTCCGTCAGGGCGACCCCATCCGGGCGGTGCTGAAGAAGGTGGAGGAGACGCCGCGGGGCCCGCGTCTCATTCTGTCGCGGGCGGATCCCGCCTTCGTGGCGGCGCTCTTCAAGCTGGAGGTACCGGAGATCCACCAGGGCATCGTGGAGATCAAGGAGATCGCCCGCGAAGTGGGGGGACGGACCAAGATCGCCGTGTACAGCCGGGACGAGTCCATCGACCCGGTGGGTGCGTGCGTGGGACTCAAGGGCTCCCGTGTGCAGGCGGTGGTCTCGGAGCTGAGCGGTGAGCGGATCGACATCGTGCCGTGGCACCCCGATCCCGAGGTCTTCGCCCGGCGGGCGCTGGCCCCCGCACGGGTGGCGAAGGTGGTGAGCGACCCGCAGCGTCAGGTCATCACCGCCATCGTGGACGAGGACCAGCTCTCGCTGGCCATCGGCCGGAACGGACAGAACGTCCGCCTGGCCTCACAGCTCATCGGCTGGCAGATCGACCTCTACGGCTCGCGGGAGTGGCTGGAGCGCGGCGCCGACATGTCCATCTTCGGCGGAGCGTCCGACGAAGAGTACGAGACGGCGGATTTCCCGCTCTCGGAGCTGGATCTCGACGAGGCGACGCTGGCGGCGCTCTCGGCTGCCGGATATGATACGTTTCTGCAGATCATCGACCTGGAGCGCAGGGATTTCCTGGCGATCCCCGGGATCGGTGAGGCCGAGGCCGACCGCCTCCTTCAGCTCATCGACGAGCTGACGGTGGTGGAGGGGGATGTGGCCGACACGGCGGGCGCGGAGGAGGCGCTCCCGGCTGCGGAGGCGAACGAGGTGGCGGCCGACGCCGACCCGGAGGCGCATGACGCCTCGGAGTCCGAAGTGGGCGTGGGCGGCGGCGAGGAGGCCGTCTCGGAGGATGAGCGCGGCTGAGGCGATGCGGCTTCTGGGTCTGGCCCGCCGGGCGGGCGCCACGGTGCCCGGTGTGGACGGCGCCCGGCGCGCCGTGGCCGGAGGTGCGGCCCGCCTCCTGGTGGTGGCCCGCGACGCCTCCGCAACGCAGTTGGACAAAGTGGAAAAACTGAGGCGGAATCGGGCGGTCCCCCAGGTCGTACTGGGGGATCGCCCGATTC
>WGEM01000211.1 GCA_015492755.1 Gemmatimonadota bacterium
CCACAATCTTCGATGTCATGGTCCTGCAGGTGGATGGGCACGTGGTGGGTTCGCGGTTGATCCATCGTCGCTTCTCCTCGCCGTAGCGCTGCTACGCCTCGTCGGCGCTCCTTGACTGAACACGCGAACGCACCACGTGCGCGGCCCACTCCTTTACTCGGACAGGCTCCTACGGATCGTCGTCCATCGCGCCGAGGAGCTCCGCCACCGCGTCGCGCACCAGAGCCCGGTACGACTCGGGCTCCAGCACCTCCGCGTCGGCCCCGTAGGTGAGCACGTGCTGCACCACCCATCGGGGATCGGCCACCTCATGCTCCAGCGTCACGCCTCCGTCGGGCGCGTCCTCCAGCTCCCACCCCCGGAACGCCGCCCGTTCCCGGATCCAGCGGGCGATACGTGGCCCGTACCGTATGCGCACACGATCCGACTCCTCCGCCCGGAAGACCCGCCCACCGTCCAGGTAGTCCTCCACCCGGAAGTCCTCAGGAACCCGGAACGCTTCGTCGGTCCGGCACGCCTCCAGGACCCGGTCCAGGCGAAAGACCCGCACACCCTCGCTCACGGCGCACCACCCCACGGCGTACCAGCGTCCTTCGGCGTAGGCCAACGTGTACGGATGGATGACGCGAGCGGAGGGCTCCCTCCCCGGCGTCGCGTAGAGGATGGCGCACGCACGCCCCTCGCGCGCAGACGCCAGGAGCTCACCGAGGATCGCTCCCGCATCCAGCGCAGTGTCGGTGGCGAAGCGCCCGTCCAGGTGGGAGGGGTCCTCCCCGACGCACGCAGCCAGATGCTCCTCGGCCCGCGCCAGGAGCGCCGCCCGGGCTTCGGGGTCCAGGCGGACCGACGCGCCGGCCCCGCGGAGACCCAGCGCCAGGCAGAGCGTCTCCACCGGCGTGAGCCGCACCGGCCGCCAGCGGTTCTCCTCCCGTGTGAACATCCGGAGCCGGTCGGCCTCCACCGTGATCTGCAGGCCGTCCACCCACCCGCCGGGGTGGTAGAACTCACGCTCCGTCAGATGCTCCAGGTCCCGGACGATCTCGGCCTCCCGCACGCCGAACGCCTCGGCGATCTCCCGGATGGAGCCACCTCCCTCGCGAGAGGCGGCGGCCAGGAGGTAGAGGCAACGGTCCAGGCGGTCCGCCGCCGCCCGGCCCGTCACGGGGTGCCCTCCTGCCGGTGGGCACCGGTGTCCCCGTGCAGCGCCCGCGCCTCCTGCACCATCGCCCGGAAGGCGCGCCGCAGCTCCTCGGGCTCCTCCACCACGGCGTCCGGCGCCTGGCTCAGCACCCAGCGAAGGAACGGATCGGTGCGGTGGACGCGGAACGAGCGGCGCTGGCTCCCGTCGGGGAGCTCCTCCCGCAGCGCGCCCAGCTCGTTCCGCTCCGCCCAGAGGGAGCGGGGAAAGCGGAAGCGCACGGTGGTGTCCGTCGGGGGATCGTCGTCCTCCCCCAGCTCCCATGCGCTTCTGCCGAGGAATGCGTCCAGGCGGAAATCGTCCGGGGGCTCGAACGCACCCTGCGCGCGCGCCCCCCCCGCCACCTGTACCTCCGCGATCCGCCCCAGCCGGAACATCCGGACGTCGTCGCGGCCCTCGTCGTGACCCACCAGGTACCACCGCCCGTGCTGGAAGAGGAGCCCGTAGGGTCGCACCGCCCGCTCCCCGGCGGCGTCGCGGTGCATGGCGCGGTAGGTGAAGCGCACCGGTCTGCGCTCCAGAACCGCACCGGCCAGAGCCTCCAGCGTCTCGCGCGTCGCAGCCGCTTCGGCGTCGTGGACGAACACGACGGGGTCGTCGCCCTCCCCCACCTCCCCCAGATCGAAGGCGAGCTTCCGGAACGCCGCGCGGGCGTGGTCCGCCAGGGGAAACTCCGGGAGCCGGGCCACCTCCCGGAGTCCCACCAGGGCGGCGTCCGCTTCCCGCAGCGTCACCTCGAACGCGCCGGGAGGGGCCGAGGCCCGGGCTCCGGCCTCCTCCGCCGCCTCCCGAACCAGCTTCAGATACGGGAGGAAGAAATCCTTCCGGCGGATGCGGTAGGCATGCACTTCCTCGCCGTCCCGCCGCCACTCCTCGGTCTCGATGGGAATCCCGGCGCGCCGCAGCTCGTCCTTGTCGCGCTCGAACATGCGCCGCACCCGCTCGCGTTCCCTCTCGTCGGCGCCGTCGTCGAG
>WGEM01000212.1 GCA_015492755.1 Gemmatimonadota bacterium
AGCCCCCTTCTCGCCCGGCGGGAACCACCCTCCCCACCGTTCGCGTTGGGTTGAAGGAGCCTGGAAGTGCCGCCGCCCGGACCGGAGGAGGGAGCGACATGAACGTTCTCGCAAATTCCAGTGCAGAGTCCGCGCCCGCGCCTCCGCGGGCGAGGAGCGACCAGCTAGCCGACGTGGTGTTCGACGCGCTCTACGCGGGAGCCATCGGCGGCTCCACGCTGGCGCTATTCTTCCTGGGCGTCGATCTCATCCACGGACAGCCGCTCTATACCCCCAGCCTCCTGGGTGCGATGCTCTTCAGCGGCGCCGCACCCCACCAGGTGACGGATGTTCGGATGGATATGGTGGCGTATTTCACCGTCGTTCACTTCGTGGCGTTCGCCGCATTCGGAACGCTGGTCTCCCTTCTCTGCCGCTGGACGGGACTCTCCGGCCGGCCTACGCTCACGGTGGCCGGGGTTATCTTTCTGCTTCTCAGTGCACTGTCGTTCCTCGCCGCCACAGCGTTGAACCGAGCGCTCCTGTCCATCATCGGGTTTCCCTGGATCCTCACGGGCCACGCCTTCACCGCACTGGCGATGGCCTTATTCCTCCGTTGGTCGCATCAGCCGGACGAAGAATCCGACATCGAGTCCTAGGGAAGCTCTGCACAGACGGTGATGCCTGTGCGGTTGGGTGGCAGGAGACGCTGGGTGGGCCCGGATTGAGGCCCTGCCCGCTCGCGAAGCTCTCGCGAACGGCCCTTCGGCGCCTCTCTCCAGATTACAGGACGCACTTCGCCCCCGGTGGCAACAGCTTGTAGCGAACCAGGTACAGGTTGGCGAGCGCAAAGGCGGTGAAGGCCCGCGCTCGGTTCTTGGCAAGGCCTCGGTATCGAACCTTGGTGAAGCCCCATAACCGCTTCACCACGTGGTAGCCGTGTTCGCCTCGGGCCCGGACCCGTGAGCGCACCCGGTTGATCTTCTTCCACCGTTCGCTGAGCGGCTCCTTGCCCTTGCGCCGCCGATTCACCCGGTACCGTATGCCCCGCCGCTCGAAGTCCCGCCGATCCGATTCCTTCCAGTACGCCTGGTCCCCGTAGATCTCTCGCTCCTCGCCGTGAAGAAGATCCCTCATCTGCTTGATGTCAGCCTGAGCGGCGTCGGTCACCACCAGGCTGTGCGTCAGACCCCGCTTGTCCGTGCCCGTGTGCACCTTCATCCCGAAGTACCACGTCTTTCCCTTGCGACCCTGCTTCATCTCCGGATCCCGCCTGCCCGAGGCGTTCTTCGTCGAACTCGGCGCATGGATGATCGTCGCATCCACGATCGTGCCCGCCTTCAGCAGCAGCCCCTTCTCCTCCAACAGCGTCCTGATCTCGGCGAAGATCAGCTCCGTCAATCCGTGCTTCTCCAGAAGATGGCGGAACCGCAGAATCGTTGACTCGTCCGGCACTCTGTCTTCTCCCAGCTCCACCCCCACGAACCGCCGGATGGATTCCGAGTCGTAGATCGCATCCTCTGCCCCTGGATCCGACAGGTCGAACCACTGCTGCACGAAGTAGATCCGAAGCATCTTCTCCAGACCCAACGGCTGACGCCCCTTGCCCGCCTTCGGGTAGTGCGGCTCGATCAGGCCCAGAAGCCTCGTCCACGGGATCACAGCATCCATCTCAGCCAGGAACCGCTCGCGGCGCGTCACCTTGCCCTTCGTGCTCCATGCCAGTCCCGCAAACGTCCGCTGCTGTCCCATGAATCGCTCCCTGTCGTCGTGGCCTATACGCAACTACACAATATCGCACCGTTTGGATGACTTGTGCAGAGGTTCCCTAAGCCTACTACGAAGGGGGCGTGCGGATGGTGGACATCTCCGGCGACCTCATGGGCAACCTCTACACGCAGGGCCGGGAGATGGCGGTCTTCAAGGCCCACGACCCCATCGGCTACATCCCCAACTCCCCCGGCGCGTGGAGCGTGATGCCCTGGAAGGGCAACATCTTCTTCAGCGACATCAACTCCGGGATGTAGGCCATCCGGATGGTGCCGCGGCAGCGGCCCGTCTCGTGAGGGGATCGAGGCGAGTTCCGGGCTGAAAGGGGGCATGGGGGGAGGCGTACCTTCGTGGGCACGCCAGAGCAACGCCCAACCCCGGTGGAGTGATGTCACGCACGAGCTTCGCGCAGATCGCTCGTAACGCGGGTCTCCTGGCGCTCCTGTTGTGGGGCGCCGCCTGCGGCGATCAGGCCCCCGTGTCGGGTCCCGGGCCGCTCACCGCGACGCTCTCCTCCCCCCACGGCGCCGAGGGCGCGGCGGTGATCGTCCTGCTGGGTGACGCGGTGGGTGAGGTGAGCCCGGCGGGGGGCGCCACCGTCTACAGCCTGGCGGGCGACTCGCAGGTGCGCGTCGTGCTCATGGACACGTCGCCCTCCGGGGGCGAGCTGAGCTTCGTGGTTGAGGTGGCGGATACGACGCAGCCGCCCGCCTACGTGATCGAGGAGGTGGCGGGGCCCGACGACGCGCTGCGTGACGCCTCGGCCTACACGCTGGAGTTCCGCCGATGAGGCGCTCGCTCGGGGGCCTGGCGGCCATCGCGGCGCTGGGCGCCGCGGCGGTGGCGCCGGGTGCGGCGCAGGATATCGAAGCGGTGGCGCGCATGCGGGGCCTCACGCTCCCCGACGCCTACTACGCCCGGGTGCAGAACGATCCCACGGCGTACCGCCTGCCCAACGGGCTCTTCCGCACCACCCCGGCGGGCGAGCGGGTGGCGTCACGCGCCGAGGGCGTGGCGCGCCTGGCGGTGGTGCTGGCGCTCTTCGCCGACTCGCCGGAGCCCCACATCACCCGGGACATGGTGCAGGCCTCGCTCTTCGACGGACCCGCGCCCCACGGTACGGTGACGGAGGCCTACCTGGAGATGTCGCGGGGGGCGCTCACCGTCACCGGCGAGGTCTTCGAATGGGTGCGCACCTCGAAGCCCATGGCGGAGGTGGTGGGCACCGCCAACGGGCTGGGGAGCGACGCCGACCTGGGGAGCTACTTCACCGAGGCGCTGAGGCTGGTGGACCCCGACGTGGACTTCAGCCTCTACGACAGCGACGGGCCCGACGGGATCCCCAACAGCGGCGACGACGACGGCTATGTGGACGCCCTCACCTTCGAGTACCTGGAGGTGGCGGGGTCGTGCGGCGGGCCCTCCATCTGGCCGCACCGGTGGAGCATCAACGGCGCCACGGGAGGGGGCGGACCCTTCGAGACGGACGACCCGGCGGCGGGCGGCGGTACCATCAAGATCGACGGCTACATCACGCAGAGCGTGGCGGATTGCACCGGCCGGAACGTGCAGACCGCCAACGTCATCGCCCACGAGTTCGGGCACGTGCTGGGCCTGCCGGACTACTACCACCCCACCGACTCCGGGGGCGCGCTGGGCAGGCGCTGGATCCTGGGCTGCTGGGAGCTGATGGCGGCGGGTTCGTGGGGGTGCGGGCCGGTGGACGACCGCACCGACCCCTTCGGCCCCACGCACATGAGCGCCCGCACGAAGCACGTGCTGGGCTGGATCGAGTACTTCGATCCGGGCGAGGTGACCTTCCAGGAGGTCTTCCTGGACCCGGTGCAGAGCTCCGGCAAGGCGATGCGGATCCAGGTGGACGACCAGGGCCGGGAGTTCTTCATCGCCGAGTACCGCACGCTGGAGGGCTTCGACGCGCAGCTCCCCGCCGAAGGGGTGCTCATGTACAAGCAGGACCTGGATGCGCCGTTGCGCCCCGACCCCGCCTCCAACACGCCCTACTTCCTCACCCTCCTGGAGCAGGACGGCAACCGCGGCCTGCAGCGGAACTGGTACGAGGGCGGCAACCGCGGCGAGGCCACCGATGCCTGGGGGAACAATCTGGGAAAGACGCGTAAGCTGCACGCCACCACGCAGCCGGCGCTCACGCTGAGCGACGGTCGCTCCACGCGCGTGACGGTGCACGACGTGTCGCTGGTGGACGGGCGGGCGCGGCTCCTCATCTCCACCAGCCCTCAGCCCACCATCCTTCCGCCCTCCGAGCCGCTGGAGGTGGAGCGGGTGGCGTCGTTCGTGCGCTTCGTGCAGGTAGCGGGCGGATACCAGCCGTATACCGTGCTGGGTGACGCCCCCGCCACCATGACGCTCTCCGCCAACGGGGATGAGGTCTTCGTGGGCGGCTTCCTCACCGGCGAGGGTCCCTACGACATCACCTTTCGCGTGCGTGACGCCCGCGGCACCGAGTCGGCGCCGGTGACGGTTCAGATCCTCACCACGCCGTGGGAGGTGACGGTGGAGGAGCTGTTGCAGCCCTTCCTGGCGTCCGACGAGGCGCTCCTCACCGTGGGCGAGCGAACCTTCCTGGACATGGTGGGGAACGAGAACGGCCGCTACGACATCGGGGACGTGCGCCGTTGGATCCGCACCGGCGGCGCACCTGTCTCTTATACACAT
>WGEM01000213.1 GCA_015492755.1 Gemmatimonadota bacterium
CTCCGGACACGACATGGGCGGCGGCGCCATGGACCACTCCGGACACGACATGGGCGGCGGCGCCATGGACCACTCCGGACACGACACGGGCGGCGGCGCCATGGACCACTCCGGACACGACATGGGCGGCGGCACCGGCCGCGGAACCGGGGAGTAGCGCCGTGCTGGAACGGATCATCTCCTTCTCCGCGCGCAACCCCTTCCTCGTGGGGCTCGGCACCCTCGCCCTCATTCTGTGGGGGGCCTACGCCACCTACCGGATGCCCCTCGATGCGATCCCCGATCTCTCCGACGTCCAGGTGATCGTCTTCACCGAGTATCCGGGACAGGCGCCCCAGGTGGTGGAGGACCAGGTCACCTACCCCCTCACCACGGCGATGCTCGCGGTGCCCTTCGCCAAGACGGTGCGCGGGCACTCCTTTTTCGGCTTCTCCTTCGTCTACATCATCTTCGAGGACGGGACCGACCTCTACTGGGCCCGCTCCCGGGTGCTCGAGTACCTCAACTTCGTCGCCGGGCGGCTGCCCCCGGGCGTGACTCCGACCCTCGGCCCGGACGCCACGGGGGTGGGCTGGGTCTACGAGTACGCGCTGGTCGATCGCAGCGGCCGCCACGACCTCGCCGAGCTCCGATCCATCCAGGACTGGTACCTACGCTACGAGCTCCAGACGGTTCCCGGCGTGGCCGAGGTGGCGAGCATCGGCGGCTATGTGCGCCAGTACCAGGTGGAGGTGGATCCCAACGCGCTCGCCGCCTACGGCCTCTCCCTGGACCACGTCCGCCGGGCCATCCAGCGCTCCAACAACGACGTGGGAGGGCGGCTGCTCGAGCTCGGCGAGACCGAGTTCATGGTCCGCGGGCGGGGCTACATCCAGAGCGTCCGCGATCTCGAGGAGGTCGTGGTCGGGACCGATGGCCGGGGCACCCCCATCCGGATCCGCAACATCGGCCACGTCCAGCTCGGGCCGGAGCTCCGCCGGGGCCTCACGGACCTCGACGGCGAGGGCGAGGTCGCCGCCGGGATCGTGGTGATGCGCTTCGGGGACAACGCCCTCGAGGTGATCCGAAACGTGGAGAAGAAGCTCGAGGAGCTCCGCCGCGGTCTTCCCGAGGGCGTCGACATCGTCACGGTCTACGACCGCTCCGAGCTCATCGAGCGCGCCGTGGACAACCTCCGTGAGAAGCTCGTCGAGGAGATCGCCATCGTCGCGCTCATCTGCGTGGTCTTCCTCGTCCACGTGCGAAGCGCCCTGGTCGCCGTGCTCACCCTGCCCCTCGGCGTGCTCTTCTCGCTGATCATCATGTACCACCAGGGGATCAACGCCAACATCATGTCCCTCGGCGGAATCGCCATCGCCATCGGCGCCATGGTGGACGCCGCGGTGGTGATGATCGAAAACGCCCACAAGCACCTGGAGCGGGACGGCGGGCGGCGACCTCGAATCGAGGTCCTGGTCGAGGCGGCCACCGAGGTGGGCCCCTCGCTCTTCTTCTCCCTGCTCATCATCACCGTCTCGTTTCTGCCGGTCTTCAGCCTGCAGGCCCAGGAGGGGCGCCTCTTCTCGCCGCTCGCCTTCACCAAGACCTACGCCATGGCAGGTGCCTCGCTGCTCGCGATCACCGTCGTTCCCCTGCTCATGGTCTTCTTCATCCGGGGGCGAATCGTCCCGGAGCACCGCAATCCGGTCAACCGCATCCTCCTGTGGCTCTACGCGCCGGTGATCCGGGGCGCGCTTCGCTTCGGCCCCCTGGTGCTGATCGGAGCCCTGGCCATTCTCGTCGCCACCTGGTTCCCCTTCCGGCAGCTCGGCTCCGAGTTCATGCCCCCCCTCGACGAGGGCGACCTGCTGTACATGCCCACGACCCTTCCGGGCATCTCCATCACCAAGGCCCGGGAGATCCTCCAGCAGACCGATCGCCTGATCCGCACCGTTCCGGAGGTGGAGCGCGTCTTCGGGAAGATCGGCCGGGCCGAGACGGCCACCGATCCCGCGCCGCTCTCGATGATCGAGACCACGATCATGCTCAAACCCCGTTCGGAGTGGCGGCCCGGCATGACCACCGAAAAGCTCATCGCCGAGCTCGACTCGATCGTCACTGTCTCTTATACACATCTCCGA
>WGEM01000214.1 GCA_015492755.1 Gemmatimonadota bacterium
CCCACGGCCTGGCCCCAACCGATGATCAGAAAGTTCTCGCGCTCGTCGCACGCGAGCTCGTACGGCGTGACGCCCTCGGGGGTCTTGAGCACCTTCCTGGCCACGAAGGTCCCGTCCATCCGATGGATGTTGCGCTGCCAGTTCAGGTCGAACCCCACGAACCCCTCCGGGTAGCAGCGCGCCACACCCCGCATGTAGCTGAACTCGCCCGGACCCTCGCCCTCGCCTCCGAGGCTCCGCACCCACCGGCCGTTCCCGTCGTACATGCGCAGCTCCCCCGTCCCGCCGTTGGCGACGACGATGGTGCCGTCAGGGAGCGTGATGGCGCCCACCACGCGGTCCAGGAGGTACTCGGGAGGACCTTCCTGCAGACCGATGACGGGGTCGGGCGCCTCGCCGAGGCTCCACGCCGCCGGCGTCCGCGACCCCATCCGGGACCAGACCACCCGGATCCCCACGGAGTCTCGCACGCCTGCTTCGGGTGTGTTCGTCGCCGGATCCTGGCACGCCGCCGAGGCTGCGAGTGCCGTGAGCAGGAGGATCCCCGTGGTGCGTCGCATCATCCCCTCCGCTGTTTGATGTGGTGAGACTGCGGTGGCCGCGTGCAGCGCACCGGGTTCGCCGTCGACTTCCGCGCGCGCGTACCCCTCCGCTCCGCCGTCGGGCTTCGGGGTGACTGGGCTATTCGGCGGGCCGGTCCTCGAAGCTCCGCCGCCGCTCCTCGAACCACGCCTGAAACGCAACGGGGTCGCTCATCAGCTCCTGCATGGCCGCCGCCGCGCGGAGGTGCGCTTCGTCACCCGCAGTGAACATCTCCATGGCGTGGCGCTTACTCAGCTCGGCCATCTCCTCGAACGTCGCGGCGCGAAACACCGCGTCGCACGCGCCGCCCAGCTCCCTGCATGTCATCGACTTCATCCGCGCCCCCATCGCGTCGGGTGGATCCTGCACTTCGCATCATCCCTATGACGCGAAGGAAACCGCTCCCCGCTCGCACATCCGCATCCGGTCTTGACGCTCATTCAGCCGGCGGAGGCGATCCGGGGTGGTGGACCTCCGTGACCCCGAGGCGGACTCGGCGGAGGCCGGGTTGATCTATTCGTCGCGTGCCAGGAGCACCGCGATGCGGGAGCCCCCGTCATGGGCGGTCACCAGGTCCATCCGCCCATCCCCGTTCAAGTCTCCCGCAGCGACGCCCCAGGGGTTGTCGTCAAGCTCGATGCGGACCGTACGCAGCGCGTGGGGCCCACCGAAGACAATCGCAACATCGTTGCCGATTTAGCTGGTGACCAGAATGTCGTCCAGCCCGTCGCCATCCATATCGGCCGTGGCCAGCTTCGTGGGCCCGTCAGCGATCTCGTAGGGCGCCTTCGGATCCGGCTCGGCCAAGCCGCCGCCCCTTCCGAGCCACACCATGAGACGTCCGGGACCGTTCCCACTACCGGCGACCACATCGAGGATCCCGTCGCCGTTGAAATCGCCCACCGTCGTGCTGAACGGCGGCACCGACGCGGACTCCAGGTGAGGTGCCGATGAAAACGTTCCCCTACCGTCTCCGATCTGAATCGCTACAGAGCTCCGGTTGGGCGTGAGCACGTCCACGTGCCCGTCACCGTCGAGGTCCGTGACAGCCATGCCCCGATACGGGTCGCCGCCCACCGCGACGGGCTCGCTCACGTCGAAGGAGCCGTCCCCGTGTCCTCGATACACGCGCAGTCGCCGTCGATCACGATCGTCCACCACGATGTCCGGAAACCCGTCTTCATCGAGATCCGCGAGCGCCACGGCGTGGGGATGCGGCGAGACATCCACCGAGAATCGCTCACTTCGGCCCGACTCGAATCCGCTGGGGCCTCCGAAGAGGAGCGTCAGATAGCTCGTTTCGTGGTTGGCGATGACGAGGTCCAGTCGCCCGTCCTGGTCGAGGTCGCCGGCTTCCACATGCACAGGATTCTCACCGGCGGCGACCACCTCGTGAACGTCGAAGTCGCCCGATCCCGTGCCACGCAACACCGTCACGCCCCTGCCGCCGACGAGGATCAGATCCGAGGACCCGTCTTCGTCCTGAGCCACGATCAGGACCGAGGCCGTGGCATGCCCCACATCGACGCGCCGGACCTCGAAGAGGGCGTCTCCGGATCCGGCGCTCGCCGCGCCCCAGGCCGTGAGCCCTGCCAGCAGAAGAAGTGAACCGCCCCGGGTTTGCCGGAGACCTCGAACCTTGAGAGGTTGGGGTCATGAAAAGGGTAACGAAGTACTCCCCGGAGACGCGGGAGCG
>WGEM01000215.1 GCA_015492755.1 Gemmatimonadota bacterium
GAGCGTCTCCAAGGCCCGTGAGACCCTCCGGGTGCAGGACTCCATCATCGCCACCTTCCCGGAGGTGGAGTCGGTGTTCGGAAAGGCGGGCCGGGCCACCACCGCCACCGATCCGGCGCCCCTGTCCATGTTCGAGACCACCATCGTCCTGAAGCCGATGGAGGAGTGGCGGCCGGGGATGACGCCGGAGAAGCTGGTGGAGGAGATGGATCAGGAGCTGCGGCTCCCGGGCGTCACCAACTCCTGGACGATGCCCATCAAGGGCCGGATCGACATGCTGGCCACGGGGATCCGCACGCCGGTGGGCGTGAAGATCTTCGGGCCCGACCTGAACGAGCTGGAGCGGCTGGCCACCGAGGTCGAAGCGGCGGTGCAGATGGTTCCCGGCACCCGGTCCGCCATCGGCGAGCGGGTGGTGAGCGGCTCGTACCTGGACATCGACATCGACCGGGGCGAGGCCGCCCGCTACGGGCTGAACGTCCGGCAGATCCAGATGGTGATCGCGTCGGCCATCGGCGGGATGAGCATCACCCGCACGGTGGAGGGGCGGGAGCGCTACTCGGTTCGGGTGCGCTACCCGCAGGAGCTCCGCGACCAGCCGGAGAAGCTGGCGGAGATCCTCATCCCCGTCGCGGCCCGCCGGCCCGGAATGGGCGACATGGCCTCCCCCGCCACCATGGCGGGGATGGAGGGTGGCTACTCGGGCGCCGGGGCGGCCGGGATGGCTGGAATGGCCGGATCCGGCGGGAGCTCCATGGGAGGGGGGATGGTGGCGCAGATCCCCCTCGGGCAGGTGGCCCGGATCCGCACCGTCAGCGGACCCCAGGCGGTGAAGACCGAGCAGGCCTTCCCCACCGCGTGGGTCTTCGTGGACGTGGACGATCCCGATCTGGGCGCCTACGTGCAGCGCGCCCAGAAGGCGGTGGAGGACATGGTGCCCATGCCGCCGGGATACTCCCTCACCTGGTCCGGGCAGTACGAATACATGCAGCGGGCGAAGGAGAAGCTGCGGGTGGTGGTGCCCGCCACCCTCCTGATCATCTTCCTGCTCCTCTACCTGAACTTCGGGCGCCTCGGCGAGACGCTCATCGTGATGCTCTCGCTTCCCTTCGCCCTGGTGGGCGGGGTGGTGATCATGGCGGTGCTGGGCTTCAACTGGTCCGTGGCCACCGGCGTGGGCTTCATCGCGCTGGCGGGCGTGGCGGCCGAGATCGGGGTGATCATGCTCCTCTATCTGGGCCACGCGTGGGACGAGCACCGGCGCAAGGAGCAGAGTCCCGAGTCGCTGCACCGGGCCGTGATCCAGGGCGCGGCCATGCGGGTGCGGCCCATCATGATGACGGTGGCGGCCATCGTGGGCGGGCTCCTGCCCATCTTCTGGGGCGAGGGGGCCGGCGCCTCGGTGATGCGGCGCATCGCGGCGCCCATGGTGGGGGGGATGATCTCCACCACCATCCTGACGCTCCTGGTGATCCCGGCCGTCTATTCCCTCTGGCAGGAGATGCTCCTCCTGGCAGAGGCCAGGGCGGCCCGCCGCGCCGCCGGTGACAGCCTGACTCCGGCACCCACGGGTGCCGACTGAGGAGGAGGAGACCCATGTCCGAACGCATGAAGGAGATCCGAGCCATCGTCCGCAGGGAGTGCGTGGCCGAGCTCGTCCACGCTCTCGAGCAGGCCGGCGTCGCCCGCCTGTACGCCTTCCATCTCCACGCTCTCGGCGCAGGGGTGGACCCGGAGCGCTTCCAGGTGTCCTTCGAGGACGGGGAGTCCTACACGGAGAAGACCCGCGTCGAGTTCCTGTGCGGCGCCTCCGAGGTGGAGCGGCTCGTGAACGTGGTGCGGGAGCACGCCTGCACCGGCCACCGCGGCGACGGCATGGTCATCGTGACCGACGTGGACGACGTCGTGAACATCCGCACGGGAGACCACGACGGGGTCGCGCTCCTCTGATCCGCGGAGGGGGACCGCTCCGTCAGGCAAGGCCGGGAGGGAAGGCTGATGATGATGCAGCAGATGATGAACCAGATGTCGGAGTCCTGGCACCGGACCGGGCTCTTCATGGGGATGCACTGGCTCTGGTGGCTCTTCTGGATCCTCGCCCTGGCCATGATCCTGTGGGCGTTCTGGCGGATCCACGCCGACCGGGCGGAGCAGCACCAGGGAGCGATGCGCCAGGAGAGCGCCGAGGAGCAGCTCCGCGCGCGCTTCGCCGCCGGCGAGATCGACGAAGACGAGTACGCCCGGCGCCTCCGCATCCTGCGGGAGACGAACTTCGGGAGCTGAGGCGGGAGAGGCGGCCGGGAGCGGGCTGAGCCTTCCGGCGGCGGGTCCTCAGCCCAGCCCGTGCTTCTCCAGCCGGTAGCGGAGGGTGTCGCGGGTGAGGCCCAGGAGGCGGGCCGCGTGGGACTTGTTCCCGTCGGCCCGCTCCAGGGCCTGCCGGATGAGGGCCCGCTCCACCTCTTCCAGCTTCACGCCCTCCGGAGGGAGGCGGACGTCGCCGGGCTCGGCCTGGTCCCGGACCGCTGAGCGGATCTCGGCGGGGAGAGCTTCCGGCTCGATGACGGTCTCGTCGCCCATGAGGAGGACCCGCTCCAGGACGTTGCGGAGCTGGCGCACGTTTCCCGGCCACGGCTGGGCCTGCAACAGCGCCAGCGCCTCGGCGGCGACGGCGACGTAGCCGCACTGCGCCGCCTCGCGCAGCTCGGCGAGGA